>CACFOC010000001.1 GCA_902567945.1 uncultured Pelagibacteraceae bacterium
ATTATGTTTTCAAAAAAGCAAATAAACTTAAAAGCTTGGATGATGCAAAAATGGAGAACCAAATCGGGAAAAAAATCTTCATTAACGGGAGAACGTTATTTGCCGGAAAAAGCTATTAAAGCTCTTTCTTCTTTTGAATATAGACTTACAACAAAAATGAAGCGAAAAGCATCAAAAGTTGGCAAACAATTCTCGAAGCAACCAAAATATATAGCGGACAAAATAAGACAGTATAGAAATGAATGGAAAATTGATAATAAAATTAAACACAGTAATTATACAAAACCCAATCTTAGGAAAAAATTATTTGAAGAAATTAAAGCTACCAAAACTCACGGGACAAAAGCTGGGCAATGGTCAGCGCGAAAAGCTCAACTATTAGCGAAAAAATATAAAGCTTTAGGAGGAGGGTATTATTAATGTCATTAGTTAAAAAAAGTGTTTCTTTATTTATATTTACACTTCTTGCATTTGGAGCGTCCGCATGGGGAAGCTATGTAACCAATCTATATAAAGAACCTTGGTATTCTATGCTTGTGAAACCTTCATTTAATCCACCCGAATGGGTTTTTGCTCCAGTATGGATAACTTTATACATAGCAATGTCAGTTGCCATTTGGTTAATTTTTATAAATCCAAAAAAAGATGAAAAAATTATATACATTTATTTTATTCACCTTTTGATTAATGGAAGTTGGAGTATATTTTTTTTCGGACTTCACCTAATACTTGTATCTCTAATAGTAATTGTGATTATTATAATTTTAGTAGTTTGGTTAATAAAATTATATTACCCAATTAACAAGATTAGTGCATTTTTAATGATACCGTATCTTGCATGGCTAGGTTATGCATATGTTTTAAATTTCTATATTTTTATACTTAATTAAGTTGTGATATATTTCCTCACAAAGGGGATTCATGGATGATGTAGTTGTTGTTGGAGGTGGAATTATTGGAGCTGCAACAGCATATTTTTTATCAAAAGAAGGCAGGAAAGTAAGAGTTATAGAAAGAGATCCAGCATATAAGAAAGCATCTTTTCCTTTATCTCTAGGTGGTTTTAGAAGACAATTTTTCCAGAAAGAAAATATTAACCTAGGCAAATTTGCTTTAGAGTTTATTTCTGACATTTCTAATACATTAAAGACAAAAAATAATCCCAATCCTACTGCTAGCATGGTGCCGAATGGTTATCTATTATTGTTTGGCCCCGAACATGCACAAGAACAGTATGAAGCTCTAAAAAATCATAAAGCATGTGATGCTGGTACAAAAAATATTCCAGCAAGCAAGCTAAAAGAAGTTTTTAGCTGGATAAATCCAGAAGGATTAGAAACAGCAACCTATACTGATAGTAAAATTGAAGGTTGGATTGATCCTCACATGTTTCACAATGCTTTAAAAAATAAGGCTATTGAATTAGGAGCAAAATTTGAAAAAGGAGATATTAAAAAAATTAGTGATATTAAAGCAAAAACTATTGTATCTGCTGCAGGATGTTGGACTAAAGAGTTGCTTAATGACATTCCTGTTGCACCACAAAAACATACGGTCTTTAGAGTAAAATGTCCTAAACATTATCCTGGAATGCCATTAACGGGAGATCTTCCATCTGGAGTTTATTGGAGACCTGAAGGTAAAGAATATTTGGCAGGATCTCCGAATTCTAAATTTGATTGCCCAGATTTGGAGCCAGAGTGGGATGATTTTGAAAGTCTTGTATGGCCTGCTTTAGCAAACAGAGTTCCAGAGTTTGAACAATTAAAATTAACTGGAGGATGGGCGGGGTATTACGACTGCAATGTATTAGACAACAATGCAATTGTGGGAAAACATCCCAAGTACGAAAATGTATTTTTGGCAACTGGATTTACGGGCAGAGGTCTGATGCAATCACCAGGAATTGGAAGAGGTTTAACGGAGTTAATTACTACTGGGAAATATCAAACTATAGATTTATCTTGTTTTGGTTTAGATAGAATTTTTGCTAAGCAAAAAAGAACAGAACCTTATGTTTTATAATTAGGCTTTTAATACTTCAGCCTGATCTTTTTCAGCTACGACTTCTGTTTTAAATTGATTTGATATTTTTTGAACTTCAACAGCTGATACTTTATATTCAGCGCACATAGTTTCTTCATCTTTTCCATGACCAGTTACCATATTAACCATGTGCTCTGGAAAATGGAAAGTAGTAAAGACTATACCTTCTTTAACTTTTTCAGTAACTTCAACTTTTAAGGAAACTTCACCTCTTCCTGAATAAAGCCTAGCAACATCACCTGTGTTTAACTCTCTATGTTTTGCATCTTTTGGATGAACTAACAAAATATCTTCGTTTACAATTTTAATATTTTTAGTTCTTCGTGTCATCGTCGCTGCATTGTAATGTTGTAAAACTCTACTTGTAGTTAATATTAAAGGATAATCTTTTTTATTTTTCTCTATTTCATTACTTTCTTTAAAGTCAAAAAATTTAATTCTACCTTTTCCTAATTTAAATTCTTTTTCATGTAGAATTTTTGTATCTGTACCATCTTCTTTTACTGGCCACTGCAGCCCCATTTTTCCAAGTCTTTCTCGAGTTATACCTTTGAAGAAAGGCACTACATCAGCAATTTCAGCTAAGACTTCGTCAGCATCATATATTGGTTGATTAGAACCAAGTTTTTGCATCATTTCTGTAACTATAACTCCATCAGGTTTTGTTCCCGGAAGTGGTTTGGCTGCTCTATTAACTCTTTGAACTCTTCTTTCAGTATTTGTAAAGGTACCATCTTTTTCTAGGAAAGTTGTTCCAGGTAAAACGACATCAGCATGTTTAGCAGTTTCACTTAAGAATATTTCCTGGACCACTAATAGATCTAATGCATTCATTGCTTTAGCTACGTGAGCGCTGTTAGGATCCGTTTGAACAACATCTTCACCAATAATCCATACAGCTTTTACTTCTTTATTTATTGCTGCATCAAAAATTTGTGGAATTTTTAATCCAGCTTTTGTTGGATGAACAACTCCATATTTTTCAGTATAAAAATTTTGAATTTTTTTATCGGCAACAGGAAAATACCCTGCGCCTTGATGTGGTTGACAGCCCATATCAGCTGCACCTTGAACATTATTTTGACCTCTCAAAGGATTAACACCAACACCTTTTCTTCCAATATTTCCTGTTATCATTGCAAGATCGGCAATTAACATTACTGTTTTTGAACCCTGTTCCTGTTCAGTAACTCCCAAACCATGAAATTCCATTGAATTTTTTTCAGTTGCGTAAGCAATAGCAGCTTCCCTTACTTGTTGTTTATCAACTCCTGCAACTTTAGCTAATTGGTCGATATCTAATTTTTTAATTCCCTTAAGGAAATTTTCAAAACCCTCTGTTCTACTTAAAATAAAATCTTCTTTAATTAATTTAGCTTCTATAATGAAATATAACATCATATTTAGAACCGCTACATTAGTTCCAGGTCTTAATCTAATATGATAGTCCGCCATTCTTGCTAGATCAGTTGTTATAGGGTCTAAAACTATTAGTTTTTTTCCTTTCATCACTTGTTGTTTAATTTTTGCACCAGTAACTGGATGAGCATTTGTTGGGTTTGCCCCAATAACTAAAAATAAATCTGCATGATAAATATCTTCTGTAGAGTTTGTGGCTGCTCCAGTACCATATGTTTGCTGCAATCCCCAAGCTGTTGGTGAATGACAAATTCTTGCACAACAATCAATATTATTTGTGCCTATTGTAGCTCTAATCATTTTTTGAAAAATATAATTTTCCTCATTTGTACATCTTGCAGATGAAATACCCGCAACGGCATCAGGACCATTTTCTTTTACTATTTTTTCTAATTTGTTTTTAATAAAATCATAAGCTTCGTCCCAAGACGCTTTCTCAAACTTTCCATTTCTCTTTATTAGAGGACTTCTTAATCTGTCTGGATGATCATAGAAGCCGAATGCATACCTACCTTTTAAACAAGTATGACCTGCGTTTACTTCTGTTTCTTTTGGAGTATCAATAGAAACTACTTTACCATCTTTTACCGATGCTTCTAAATTACATCCCACTCCACAGTAGGAACAGGTAGTTCTAACTTTTTCATCATAGTCAGCTGATTTAGATGCAAAAACATCTGATATCGCATCCGTCGGGCAAGTGTGTGCACAAGCTCCACAAGATACACAAGAAGAGTCGCCAAACATTAAATCATTATCTGTTGTAATTTTTGAATCGAAACCTCTTCCACTCATCGTTAAAACAAACGAACCTTGAATTTCATCGCATGCTCTTACACAACGTCCACAATTAATACAGTTATCTAAATTCATTCGCATATATTCGTGCGATGTATCTTTTGGAATTCCTTTATTTTGTTTTGGTTTATTATAACGGTGTTCGTTTATACCTAAATCATTGGCTACGGTTTGTAATTCACAATTATTGTTTACCTCACAAGTTGAACATGTCATTGGATGGTCAGTAAGAACAAGTTCAACAATATTTTTTCTTAGTTTTGTTAAATCTTCATTATTAGTTAAAATATAAGAACCTTCAGTTACTGGAGTATGACAAGAAGCAACCGTTTTTGTTGGACCATCTTTTTTAAGAGCAACATCAACAGAGCAAACTCTGCAAGCTCCATAAGGGACTAAATTTGGATCGTCACATAAGCTTGGAATCTTATCTTTTCCAACGTGTTCTCTTACAAATTTTAAAACAGATGTATGGTTGGGCTTAATTGGATGGGCAACACCATCAATATAAGCTACTTTATGATCTTTACCGTTTGAGCCGTTTTTTCCGTTTTTCATTATTCCCCTAAGCCTCTTGATTTATATCAGTTTTAAATTCATTGGTAAAATATTTAAGTATGTTCTGAATAGGCAGCGGAATAGCTCCACAAAGAGCACATAAGCTGCCTTTCTGCATAGTAACAAGCAATTCATTTAAAAGTTTTATTGGAATTTTGTTTGTTTTATTAATTGCTTGGTCAAACATTTCTTTACCTCGATAAGAACCTAGTCTTCCAGGAAAACATTTTCCACAAGATTCTTCCGCAGAAAATTTGAATAAATGATGAATATATTTAATCATATTAAAATCCTCTGGAATGCTCACAATACTACCGTGACCCAACATAAACCCTGCTTTTGTAAATTCCTGAAAATCTAAATTTAACTTTTCTACTTCTTTAATTGGAATAACACCACCAAGTGGCCCGCCAACTTGTAAGGCTTTTACAGGTTTAATAAATCCTCCTCCAATATCATAAATAATTTTTTTCATAGGAGTTCCCATATCCATTTCATAAACACCAGGATTTTTAAATAAACTATCTAAGCAAACAAGTTTTGTGCCAGCGGATTTAACATTTCCTATAGATGAAAAAGATTTTGCACCATGTTTTAATATGCCAGGTATAGCTGCTAAAGTTTCTACATTATTTACCACTGTCGGTTTTTTATAAAGCCCTTCTACAGTTGGATAAGGTGGTCTAACATCAACTTCAGCCCGTCTTCCTTCAATAGAAGCTATTAGCGCAGTTTCCTCTCCGCATATATAAGCGCCTTGACCAATACAAATATATAAGTCGTAAGAAAAGTCAGTACCTAAAATATTTTTACCCAAAAGATTTAATTTTTTAAGTTCATTAATTGTACGATTAATAATTTCTATAGATTTAGGATATTCACCTCTAATGTAAAGAACGCCCTCATCACTTCCAATAATATAACCACAAACTATCATTCCAAATAATACCTTTAATGGCTGGTCTTCTAAAAGATATCTGTCAGAGAAAGCACCGGAATCACCTTCGTCAGCATTACAAACAACATATTTTTTTTTTACTTTTTGTTGACCGCAAAAATTCCATTTCATGCCAGTAGGAAATCCCGCACCACCTCTTCCGCAGAGATTTGATTCAGTTATAGTTTTAAGAGTTTCTTTTTTATCTTTTTTTAATATTTGTGATAGTAAATCTTTAAATTTTTCAACAGTAGATAAGTCTTCGCCCATTAATATACTTTTTGTAGCATGACTTGCTGAATTAATATTTTTTGTATTAATTTTTTTACCTTTAATAATTTCATCAATTTGATCGATATCATTTCCTGAGTAATTATGACCATTGTAGTGAAAAGAACTAGTTTCATAACAATGACCTAAACAAAACATCATACCGATTTTATCCTCACCTAATTTTTCAGATAATTTTTTTCGTACTTTACCTTGTGTTCCTGCGCACATACATGCACTTCCATTACATATCCATGCTTTTTTCTCTTTATGCTCAGGTCTTAAAAATTCGTAAAAACTTTCTGCTCCGTGAATAGTTGACATTCCAACATGATATTCTTCAGCGAGTTGTTTAATTTCTTTACCATTTTTACTCTTGTTCGCTGTATTAATCATTCGCTTAAAGAGATTATCTTTAAGACCTTTTCTTCCAGAGAGTTTACTTATATTTTTTGACATAATAATTTTATTCTAAAATTCTGTTTTCACCACAATATATATTAAAGCTATCAGATTTTACAAAACCAATTAAAGTCATATCAAAACGTTTTGCTAGATCAATTGCAAGACTTGTTGGCGCACCTACGCCCATTAACAGTCCAATATTAGCCATAAGGGTTTTTTGAACTAATTCAAAGCTTAAACGTCCTGAGCAAGCTATAAATTGATTTTTTGTATCAAATAAAGAATTTTTAAAAGAATGACCTATTACTTTGTCCAAAGCATTATGGCGACCTACATCTTCTTTAATTACTAGAGGTTTGCCTTCCTTATTAAACAAAGCACTAGCATGTATTCCGCCCGTCTTTGAAAATTCTGATTGGCTTTGTCTTAAAAGATCTGGAATCTTATTTATTAAGTCATTTTTAATTTTGGGAACATCTTTGTTTATTTTTGTTTTACAAATAATTTCTAGTGAGTCCATTGATGTTTTTCCACAAACACCACAGCTGGAGTTTGTTAAGAAGTTTCTCCTTAAATGTTTAATATCAAGATTTTCACCATTATTTAAAGTAGCTCTAATTTTGTTTTTTAAATCAAATTTTCCTACTTTTTCTCCCAAAAATTCGACTTTTTCTACTTCAGAAATCTTTTGAATTATTCCTTCGCAGAATAATAACCCAACAATTAAATCTTCATCGTTTTTTGGAGTTCGCATTGTTATTGAAATAGAATTATCTACCCATTTATTTTCTTTTTTGTAACGAACTACCATTTCAAGCGGTTCTTCAATCGAAACCAGATCTTCGATATTGGAAGGTTTATTTTTTTTATATTTAACAGTTTTGTATTTTGAATTCATTTTATAACCATTTTAGAGGATAATTTTTTTTTAAGATAAGTCGATTATAAATTACCCCTCCAATTATAATAGTAATTGCTCCAACCATTATTGGAAATATTAAAAATTGAAATGAATCCTGCGTTAACATCACCACAATTGTATTTCCTCCAGCAGGAGGATGAGTAATTTTAAAGTACATCATAAGCATGACAGAAATACCTACAGCCAGACCAAGCGCTAAAAAGAAGATTGTTCTATCTTGGGAAATTTTAAATAAAGTTACAAACACGATTCCTACTAACGTGCATATAAGATGACCAAGTAGTACATTTTTTGGTTGAGCAAATTCATTTTCTGGATAACCAAAAACAACAACTACAGATGAGCCAAATGATGCCGCCAACCACAGTCCATAAACACTTCCAGCTAACGCAGATTGAAAAGTTATATAGGCAAGAATTGCAATAGTTATCCCTGCGCCAATACCTCCTAATAATGGCGGCCAACAAATTATTTTTTTTAATTTCATAAAGATTTTTTATTTAGTGCATCAAGCGTTGTATTAACGGGCAGCAATAAACATTCCTTTCTCGAAATATTATTTTTATTCATTATCTTATCAAATTCTTTCCATTCTTTATCAAATGATTCACTGTTTCTTTCAAAGCAATTTTTTGCTTGTTTTGCGAAGTTTTTCACTTTTTCGATTGATTTATTTTTAGCATTTCTAGACAACAAACTTACAGAGGCTTGGCAGTATATACAGGATTCACATTCGTATTTAAAATTTATTATCGTACCATCCTTAATGATCAAATAAATTTTCATTTCATCACCACAAATTGCATTTTTTAACTTTGAAGAATGAGTATGATTATCGAGCACACCATGGTTTTCAGTATTTGATGCTATTTTGATGATTTCTTTATCTATCATTTAAACTTTATTGTATTTTATTTAACATTTATAATTTGTTTCATGAGCGAACACAATATACTCGGGGCCATTCTAGCAGGCGGACAATCAAAAAGAATGGGTCAAGATAAACTTTTTCTAGAGCTAAATAATAGAAAACTTATTGAATATACAATTGATAAAGTAAAAAAATATTTAAAAAATGTAATTATAATTACCAACCAAAAAAATCAATTTTTTTTAAAAAAAAATTTAATAACAGTTGAGGATTGCATAAAAGGTCAACTAGGACCTTTGGTGGGTATACTTACAGCAATGAAATGGGCAAAAGAAAATCTAAAGGATTGTTCTTGGATAGCTACTTTTCCATGCGACACACCTTTTTTCCCAGAAACAATAATTCAAAAATTTATCGAAAAATCAAAAGAAAAGGACTCTTTATTATTGTGCGCAAGCTCCCATGGGCGTAAGCATAATATTTTTGGTTTGTGGTCCATAGATCTTTATGAGAAACTTCATGACGATTTAATTAATAACAAGATAAGAAAAGTTCAAGATTGGATAGAAAAAAATAAAATAACCAATGTAGAATTTAATTTTAAAGAATATGATCCGTTTTTTAATATAAATACTTTAGATGATTTAGAAGCTGCAAAAAAAATAATTAAAAATGAAAAAAAATAAACTAGAAGATACTTTGAATAAGCTGTTCTCTAATTCGGGATATAAAATGGTAGATGTTAGTGAGAAAAATATTACCCATAGAAAAGCATTAGCTACCGGAGAAATAGTTTTAGGTTCGGAAGTAATTAAATTAATTAAAAATAAAAAAATGCCCAAAGGCGACCCTTTATCTATCGCAGAAGTTTCTGGAATTAATGGAGTAAAAAAAACTAGTGAACTCATTCCGCTTTGTCATCCATTACCTTTAGACCACATATCACTACATACAGAAATTAATGAAAAAAAAAATTCTATCGTTGTTTATTGTTTAGTGTCAGCAAATTCTAAAACAGGAGTAGAGATGGAAGCGCTTTCTGGAGTTAGCTCTGCACTGTTAGCTATCTACGATCTTTCAAAGATTGTTGAACCAAATTTAAAAATATCTAATACTAAACTTCTTGTAAAATCTGGGGGAAAAAAAGGTTTATGGATAAATCCAGAAGGAATACCTGATAAAATCAAAAATATTTTAAAAATTTAAAGATGATTAGTTACTCAAAAGCTTTAAGATTAATTGAAAAAATTTCTATTACTTTAAAAAATGAAAAGATCTCTACAATTAACTCAATAAATCGAGTTTCTTCTGAAAATGTTCTTTCGCCAAATAATAATCCACTATCTAATAATGCCGCATTTGATGGTTTTGCCATTTTATCAAGAGAAACTAAAAGTTTAAGTAAAAAAAAAGTTAAAAAATTTAAAATATTAAAAACAATTGCAGCAGGAGATAATCCTAAAATAAAAAATTATAAAAAGAATTCAGTAGTTGAAGTAATGACAGGTGGTTTAATACCAAAATTTTACGATTCGATTTTACCTGTAGAAAAAGCAAAATATTATCCATCAAATAATAACCCAACTCATTTAATTGTAACCGAAAAAGTTAAAAAATTTTCTTATGTAAGATTCGCAGGAGAGGATTATAAAAAAAAAGATATAGTGCTTAAAAAAGGAGAGTTAATTCAGCCAAAACATTTAATGGCATTTACAGTATTAGGTATTAAAAAAGTTAAAGTCAAAAAAAAACCTAAAATAATTTTTGTTAGCACAGGAAATGAAATAGTTGACTATAAAAAGAAAAATATTCCAGCCTGGAAAGTGAGAAATTCTAACAATTACTATTTCAAGGCCTTTGCCGATAGTTTGAATTTAGAAATTATAAACGGAGGTAACATCAAAGACAACAAGACAAATAAATTAAAAAAATTACTAAGGAAGTTTTTAAAATCAGATATAGATTTATTTGTAACTTCAGGGGCAATTTCTGCAGGAAAATATGACTTTATACCCAAACTTGTTAAGAATTTTGGATTTAAAAAATGTTTTAAGGGTGTAGCCATAAAACCAGGGCGACCAATTATGCTATCAAAATTAAAGAACAAATTATTTTTTGGTTTACCAGGAAATCCCATTTCTTGCGCTGCTGGGTTTCGCTTTTTTATTTATCCATTAATTCGTAATAGTTTAGGAATGTTAAAAGAAAAAAATTTTAGAGCCCAACTAGTTAACAAATATTCGAAATCAAAGAATTTTACGCACTTTGCGAGATGCTTAATAAATTTTAATAAGAAGGGGTCGGGAAAATTACAGGCTTTGCAAGGACAGCAGTCTCATAGAATAGAATCTTTTGTAAAAGCAAACTGTTGGGGTATCTTTCCTGGAGGCAAAGAGAGATTTAAATCAGGAAATATTATTGAATGGGTGCATTTAATTCCTAAAAGTTAAATATCTCTTTTTCAATTAAAAAGTGAATTTTATATATAACAAATATTAGTCATATAAAATTGCAACCTATTGATTGATTGAACTTACTAATCAGTTAGTTATACTGATTATAAATAACTAACATGAGGAAGCGATGAAAGAAAGAATTATGAAAAAAATTGATACTAGCAAAAGAAATTTTTTAACAGGCTCAGTTACTTTAGCCGGAGTGGCAGCCGCAACGTCGGTACTGCCAATTTCAATTGTAAACGCTAATCATAAAGATTCTAGCCCAAAAGGTTTACCAGATTTTATTAGTTGGAAAGATAGAAATGCTTTAATTGTTCATTCAGATAAAGGAATCGAGACACATAGAAGTGCAATTGGGGAAAGTTTAATAACTCCAAATAGAAATATTTACATTAGAAATAATATGCCGACTATGTCTGACACACAAATCGGGGATAGAAATAATTGGAAAGTAAGTATTAAAGGAGTTAAGAATCCTAAAACTTTTTCTTTGGCACAATTGAAAAAATTAGGCCACACAACAATGGCAACGATATTACAATGCTCAGGAAATGGCAGAGGTTTTTTTGCACATAAAGTTAGAGGATCTCAATGGAAAACTGGAGCAGCAGCATGTGTTCTTTGGACAGGCGTTCCTATGAAATTAGTGGTAGATGCATGTGGTGGTGTTGATAAGGATGCAGTTTTTATGACATCAGCAGGTGTTGACCACGAGCCTACAGGTTTAGATCCAAAAAAAGCTAAAGTTGAAAGATCTGTTCCGAAAAAAGTTTATAAAGATGCAATGTTAGCTTGGGAAATGAACGGAGTTCCTTTACCTAATGCACATGGTGGTCCTTTGAGAATGGTTACTCCAGGATATTTTGGTATTAACAATGTTAAACATCTTGGCCAAGTTGCTTTCACTACAACAGAATCAACTGTTAAATATATGAAATCAAGTTATCGAATATCTCCAATTGGAAAAAAAGGTTCACAGTATCCTTCATGTTGGGAGATGCCTGTAAAATCATGGATAACTAGACCGACAGATGAGACTGGTACAGTTAAATCAGGAAATGTCCAAATAGTTGGTGTAGCTATGGGCGGAATGAAAAAAGTTAGAAGTGTTAAAGTTTCAATTGATGGAGGACAAAGCTGGAAGAAAGCGAAATTTGTTGGTCCTGATCTTGGAAAATACGCATGGAGACAGTTTGTTCTTGAAGCAAATTTAACACCCGGAAATTACAATCTTGCAAGCAAGGCTTCTGGCGGCGGAAAGACTCAACCCGAGCTAAGAATGGAAAATAGAAGGGGCTACGCTCATAACGGTTGGAAAGATCATAGCGTAAATATTAAAGTCGTATAAAGATTTTAAAATTTAGTATATAAAATTTTTGTAATGAGAATTTTTAAAATTTTTATTGTTATTTTATTATTTTCATTTCCCTTAACAATAAATCTACAAGCAGATTCAGAAAAAATGGCTTTGGGCTTGGATGTTTATAACAATAAAGCGGCGTGTGGCGCTTGTCATATTTTAAAGGCTGCCGCTTCAGAGGGTAACATAGGTCCAAATTTGGATATTTTAAAACCTACAGAAGAACAAGTGAAGCTTATTGTAACAGAAGGGCTTGGAGTAATGCCAGCGTTTGGAGAGGAGGGTATATTAACTTCAGAAGAGATTGATGCTGTTTCACATTATGTTTTTACTAGTACAAATAAATAATTAAAAGTAATTAACAAAACATAATTTTTGTGGTTAACTTAATGTATGTTAGTAGATCCATTTCAACGAAAAATATCCTACGTAAGAATTTCAGTCACGGATCGTTGTGATTTTAGATGTACTTATTGTATGTCCGAAGAGATGCAATTTCTTCCCAAAAAAGACCTTTTGTCTTTAGAGGAATTAGAAAGGTTAAGCAATGCACTTATAGAACTTGGTGTTAAAAAAATAAGAATTACTGGCGGAGAACCTTTAGTTAGAAAAAATATATTACATTTGATTAATGGAGTTGGAAAAAAAATAGGAAAAGGTTTGGAAGAACTTACTGTAACAACAAACGGTTCTCAGCTTGAGCGTTATGCTAAAGATTTATTTAAAAATGGTGTTAAAAGAATTAATATTTCATTAGACACATTAGATAAAAATAAATTTAAATTAATTACAAGAACTGGTGATTTTAATAAAGTTATTACAGGAATTAATGCCGCAAAAGAAGCAGGCATGAAAATTAAGATTAATACTGTAGCTCTCAAAGGTATTAATGATAATGAGATTTTAAATTTAGTTAATTGGTGTGGAGAAAATAAATTTGGCTTAACATTTATCGAAGTTATGCCAATGGGTGAAATAGGAGAAATGAGAGCCGATCAATATATGCCATTAACCGATGTAAAAAGTTTAATACAAACTAAATATAGTCTTTCTGATGATCCTTTAAAGACTGGAGGTCCCGCAAGATATGTTCACTGTCATGAAACTGATCAAAAAATAGGATTTATAACTCCGCATACTCATAATTTTTGTGAAAGTTGCAATCGCGTGAGAATTACATGCACAGGAGAGATGTATATGTGTTTAGGTCAACAAGATAAGGCAGATTTAAAGACACCTTTAAGAAAAAGCAAAAATAATGACTTTTTAAAAGAAACTATATATGAGGCTATTTCACGAAAACCTAAGGGGCATGATTTTGTTATCGAAAGAAAAAAAGATGAAAAATTTGTTCCTAGACATATGAATGTAACTGGCGGATAATATTTTTTATGGAAATTCAAATAAAACTTTATGGATCTTCAAAAATGTTAAGTGAAAATGAAATTTTACTTATCGAATTACCTGAAAATTCAAATATAGGCCAACTTCGAAATAGTCTTAAAAAATTAATTAATAAAAAATATTCTAAAAATAATCTAAGTAATTTACCAAACTCAGCTGCTTTCTTTAGCGAGAAAAATGAAATTATTAATGACACCTATAAATTGAAAAATAAAGAATTAATTTCAATCATTCCTCCTATTGGCGGTGGTTAATGAGTATTCACACTGCTGTAGTTAAAACAGAAGGGCAAAAAATTTCTTTAGAAAATGCTAAAAAATTCATCTATTCGCGTGATAATGGTGCAGAATCTATCTTTATCGGAAGAGTAAGAAATAAAAATAGTGGGAAAAAAGTGACAGCTGTAACTTATGACGCTCATGATCAAGCTGTAATAAAATCTTTTCAATTAATATGTAGTGAGGCCAAGAATAAATTTGATAATAATGCTAAAATTTTTTTAGAGCATGCAAAAGGGTATGCACCTGTAGGCGAAATAAGTATTCTAATAGCAGTTGGATCAGGGCATAGAGATGAGGCATTTAAAATTTGCAGATATATTCTTGAAGAGGTCAAGCATCAGTCTCCTATATGGAAAAAAGAGCATTATGCTGATGGAGAAGAAGAATGGCTTCCTGGACATTCTTTAAGACCAAAGAAAGAAGTTAAATAATGCCTAAAGATAAAACTAATTTTGCAATCTTAATAGTTTTAATAGCAGGAATATTATGGTCGTTTGGAGCTTTGGTCGTTAGATATATTGAAGATGCACGTTCAGTACCCTGGCAATACCTTTTTTTTAGGGGGCTCACTATTTTTTTTCTTTTAAATCTTTATCTATTTATTAAAGAAGGTAAATCTTTTATTAAAAATTATCAAAAAATTGATTTATCAGTTGTTATAGGTGGTATGGGTTTTGCTACTGCTTTTATTGGTTTTATTTGGTCAATCACACATACTTCTGCAGCTGTTACTCTTATGATGTTAGCAGCGATGCCATTCATGACAGCAATACTTGGATATATTTTTCTTAAAGAAAAAGTTTCTTTAACCACTATGCTTTCAATTATCATTGCTGCTGTTGGAATTTCTTTTATGGCCTTTAATAGTAGTAAGGTAGGAACATTATTTGGTTTATTGCTTGGTCTTTTGTCCTCATTAGGTTTTTCAATTGGTTCTGTTAGTTTAAGATGGAATAAAAGAACACCAACTTTTACAACTGTTTCCTTAGCAGGATTATTTTGCGCGATTATTTCTTTTGCAGTGTTAATGATTAGTGAGCAAAATTTTTTTACTACTTTTAGAAATTCTTCTCTTTCGGCATTGCATGGAGCTTTAGTATGTTCAGGTTTAATTCTTTATTCAATTGGTTCTAAAAATTTACCTGCCGCAGACCTCACTTTATTATCATTAACAGAAGTTTTGGGAGGTATTTTTTGGGTTTGGCTACCAATTTTTGGCATCAACGAGGTTCCAACAACTAATACGATTATAGGAGGTTTTATTATGACTTTTGCAATTCTTTTTTATAGTTTAAACACCAAGAGAAATAGAAGATTTATTGGGCTTAACTAATGTCGCAGTGACAATCTTGGGTTTCAATATTTTAACTATTTAGTTTAATAGTTATCTTAATGAAGAAATTAATTATTTTATTTTTATCTTTGCTAATTGCACAGTCAGCTTTTGCAGCTGACGAAACTATTGAAATGCTGAACAAATTAGGTAAGGAACATATGGTTTATTCAAAAAAAATTGTAAAAGTTGATATCGGAGATACAGTTTTTTGGAAATCAACAAAACCTGGTCACAATGTTGAGTTTATTAAAGGTGGCGTTCCAGAAGGAGTAGGAAAGTTTAGATCGGCTTTAAGTAAAGATACGGAGTATAAATTTGAAGTTCCAGGAATCTATGCTTATTGGTGTACACCTCACAAAGGCATGGGAATGATAGGTTTTGTTGTGGTCGGCAACGATAAATCAAATTTAGAAGCAATAAAAAAACTAAAATATCAAGGAAAATCAAAAAAAATTGCTGAAGAGTTAATATCCTCTTTATAATTATCTTTAACTTGGATTTTTTTTCAAAAATTCAATGTAATTAACAACTTCCTGAAATTTTTCGTCTTTAATATCCTTATAGCTTTTTTGAAACTTTGATTTTACACATATTGCTACATGAGCATAAGGGTTTCTTCCTTTAGGATGATTTGGATGTTCAGGCAACTGATCTTTTAAATAATCACCAGCTTCCTGTATGATTTTCCACAGTTTACTTGCGTTTTCTTTGTTCATGCCTATCTAAATCTTGTCTTATCTCTTTTGTTTCAAGTCTGTTTCAAGTTATCCCACATAATCCTATACAAAACTCTTTATTAAATGTGGGTTCTTTGATTAATTTTAAAACCTACAATTTTTTCTATTTTATCTTTATTTTCAATGTCATATTGACTTAGCGACGTTCCTAAAAGCCAATCTTCTTCTGTAAACTTTTCTTTGACTAATTTTATTGGATTATCAGTTTTGACTTCAAAATTGTGACTTAAAAGTGTTATTAGTATTTCAATTGATTGATGCAAGATTCCAGCAATATGACCTGATATATTTTTTAAATAAGAATATTCTTTATAAGGTCTATCTTCAAAACCATTTATACTTCTATCACAAACTACTCCATTTAATAGAACATTTCTAAAATTAAAAATTTCATGTTTTTGTTTGTTGTATTCAATATGTCCGTAATAATGATCAGAAAAAAGAAAATCATTATCTTTTTTTAAATTCCAGCCATGAGGCAACCAGTAAATCTTTAGATCATTTCTTCCAAAATATTGATCGGTTATAAAAATTAAATCTATTTTAGGTTTTAAAAATTCAATATTTTTTCCTTTGTCGTCTTTTTTTACAAAATTTGTAAAATTATAATTATTCAAATCATGCAAATAGCCTCTATAACTCGAGTTCATTTTAAATGCTCTAAATTGATCTAAATAAGATGCGCTTTCCCGTTCCCAATAATATCCAGTTTTATAATCTTTAAAATATTCATCTATATCCGATTCAAATCCTACCATTGAAGCAAACCTACAGGGTGGAAAAATATTATTTCGTCTACGGTATTTAAGTAATGTTGTATCTAAAGTTTCTCGATCTAATTCGGGATTTTCTTCCCTTAATTTTTTTAATTCTAAAAAGTTTTCAGCATGAATTTTTTTTCTAATTTCTGAATAGTTTTTATAATCATCAATGGTTTCTTCTTTACTACTTACAAATTCAATATTAGGATTTATCTTTTTTATTATATCTTTTACTTTATCTTCACTAATAGTTTTAATTTCTAGATCCCATTGTTTTGCGTAGTTTTTTCTTTTAAGCTCTATTTCATTACACAAACAAATCATTCTTATATTTTTTTCACCATCAAATTCTAAATCAGCTTTATAATCTAAAGTTCTGTAAAAATGGGCCCTGTCTAAAGCAGATCGTTGTAGCTCAACTATGACAATATTATTATTTTTATCCCTAAAGGTTAAATCCATTTTCCCTGTATGGACTTTTTTTTGTTTTGTAAGATTTTTTAAATCTTCTCCTAAAAATTCTTTAGGATGGGATTTGACATAATCTTCCCATAGCAATTCATCAAAAACCACTTTCTCCTTTTTCATTCTAAAATTTTATCAAAATGCATCAAAATTGACCATTTGATTTATCTCTTTTGTTTCAAGTTTGTTTCAAGTTTTAGTAGTATTTTTAGTGAATCTTTATGCGATTTATTTTTTATGAATTTTAAATTGTCCGCATCACTACTGTGAACTAGACTTAACTAGACTGAGCTGGACTGTTCCGCAAGACCATTAAATAATCACCAGCTTCCTGTATGATTTTCCAGAGTTTACTTGCGTTTTCTTTGTTCATACCAGCATCAGGATAAGTATGAATATAATCAAACCAATTATAGGAACAAAGAAATGTTGCATATTGTTATTCTACCATCATTCCTAAAAGATTTTTCATGCTTAAATGCTATCAAAAGTTATGAATACAAGCTATTTGATTTATTTTTTATCTTCACTAGAAATATCAGCCCCAGTTGTTGGGTCTAACTCAATTCCTAATGGAGTAATATTTCTTGGTAGTGGCGTAAATGTAGATTCTGGATTCTCTTCGTAAGGTCTTTTAGTAATTCTGTATAATCCAAACAAACCAATTATTACATGAAAGAATAATAAATGTATAAAAAATCCATTACTTCCAAGTTTGTTCATTAATAACGAACATATGAATGGACCAGACATTGCTCCTATTCCAAATATAATTTGCATTCCTCCACCTGCAGCAACGAATTTTTCTTTAGATATGTAATCGTTTATATATGCGAGATTAAGAGTAAATAGAGGAATTGCCATTCCTGCATAAAGAGTTGCAAACATAAAAAATAATAATTTATTGTTTTCCCAATTAACTGATAAATGCAAACTTTCAGGATTTTCTCCTAGAGATAAAACACACATAAATGAAAAAACTGAAGCTAAAAAAGTACAAAAAATTATTATTATTCTTCGATCACTTTTGTCAGAGTAAAAACCTATAGGCCACTGAAATACACCACCAGAGATAGTAATTAAAAATAGCAATAAAGATATTTCAAAAAGAGTAAAATTCATGGTAGCTGCATACACAGCGCCTAGTGTAAATAACGCTGAATGAATAATACCAGTACAAAACATACTTACAGTAGCAAACGGAGAAGTTTTGTATAAACCTTTTATATCTATATACCCTAATTTTTTAAATTTTGGCGCCTTACGTTTAGTAAGTAAAATAGGAATTAGAGCGAGGGATAATAATAAAGAAATTAATATAAATGGTTCATATTTTTCAGGGCTACTGAAGTTTAACAATAGAGTTCCAAGCGATAACCCAATTAAAGTAATAAACATATAAATAGATAGTAGTTGTCCACGCGTTCTATTATTAGCTCGATCATTTAACCAACTTTCCATAACAATAAAAATACTTACAAGACTAAAACCTGTTACAAATCTTCCCAATGTCCAAATGAAAGGATTTACAAGAACAGCATGAATTAAAATACTAAGCGATGCCATTGATGCAAAAGCTGCAAAAACTCTTATATGTCCAACTTTTCCAACAATTTTGGGAATTAAATTTGCTCCTGCAAAATATCCGACAAAATATCCAGTCATTATTGCGCCTGTCGCTAGGAAATTAAATTCTTCAATTACAGATCTTACTCCTAATAGGTTTCCCTGGAATCCATGAGCGACCATAATTATAAAATAGCCAGAAAAAAGAGCCCAGGAATTTTTAAATATTTTAAGCATTAAATTAGAGAGTGTACTTAAACTTTTGTTAAGTAAAATGCAATTAGATAATTATTAAGTTTTTTTTAGGTTTAAAAAGGAGTGAGTCGCTATTGTTGCAATTATTATACTGCCTCCAAAGATAGTTTCAAAGCTAGGTTGCTCTTTAATTACTAACCATACCCAAAGAGGCCCCAATATGGTTTCAAGCAAAAAGAAAAGGTTTACTTCTGCAGCTGTGATAAATCGTGGAGCTAAAGTAATCAAAACAAATGGTATAGCAACGCACATGACGCACATTAGAGGTATTATTACAATATCATTACTTTCCAGCTTAAGTTGATTAGCAAAAAATAAAGCAATTAAAGAAACCATTAATTTTCCTATCATAGCGGAAGGGACTAAACTTATTTTTTTTGCTGACCTAATAATAACCGCACCAACTGCTAGCCCTGTTGCACAAACTAGGCCAAGAAAATTGCCTAAAAAATCCCCAGCATCTAAAGCATCGTAGAAAATATAAACTACTGACAGAGTAGTTATTATTATAGCTATCCAAGTTTTTTTATCGGGGCTTTCTTTTAAAAAGATAAAGCTAAGAATGGCTGATAGCATTGGGGCTAAAGCGATCATAATTAATGTATTAGCAACATTGGTATTCTCTATTGAAATTACAAAAACAATGTTGGTTACAGTGAATACGCAAGCATAAAAAAAACCATATACACCATTATTAATAATTTCATTGAGAAGCTTAGTTTTATAAATAATTAAAAGACCAATAAAAACAACAATAAATGGAATAAAACCCCTGTAAAAAATTAAATTCCATGAGTTAAGATTTGCCAAACGTATTAAAAGAGCGTCGGGAGTAATAAAAATTATAGCTGTAAAAGCTATTAACATGCCTTTCTTTTGATCGCTATAAGACATAATTTTTTTCTACAGACTTTAACTCTTTTAGAGTTTTAATTTTATTTGAGCAGGTTTGATTTTTGCAAACAACCAAATAATCTTCTTTTGAGTCTTCTTTGTAAATTAAAGTTGAAAATTTTAAATAATTTTTTTTAACATATTTTTGTAATTCTTTATTTTTATTAATATCCCCAAAAAAAGTAAAAGTTGTTAATTCTTCGCACATATCTAGATTTTTAACATAACTGACCATTTGTATAGATTGCAAATTAAGATAAGAATGAAAACTTTGCGCTAATTCCTTTGTCATATTTTTCCATTTAGATTCATTAGTTATTGTTTCAAGCTTTTTACAGTTTAATAAAAATATCGAATTACCATTAGGTATATTACTGTCATTTATATCCAAAGGTGGAACAAAAAGATCATTTTTTTCGATAGGATTTTTTTGAAGAATTTTTTTATTTTTATCAAAAAACAAATCCCAAGTTTTTTGAACTACTTTTTTTGCATCGTCTAAAAAAGTATTTTTTCCTGTAATTTCATAAAAATTAATCATTAATTGAGCAAGGTAAGCATAATCGTCAAGGAACACTTTCACCCCTTCCTTGTCTTTATAGCAATGGTAAATCTCTTCTTTTGTAAGATTTTTTATTATCTCGTAGTTTGATAAAGCTAATTTTTTCCAATCTTCTCTATCAAAAATTTCAGAAACAAAAATTAGAGTACTTAACCAATAAGCATTTAAATCCATTTGAGTTTTATCATCGAAAAAAGGCTTTGGTCTTTTTTCCCTAATATTTAAAAGTTTATTTTTTATTTTTTTTATTTTTTCACTTTCTTCTTCAGTCGGAGTAATACTTTTTTCGATTAGAATGTTTTTACCTTCCCAATTACCATTTTCTGAAATATCGAAATACTTAGCAAAAATTTCATAATCTTTATCAAGATGTTTTCTTAATTCCTTATCTTCCCATACATAGTATTTACCCTCAACACCTTCGCTATCAGCATCATAGGCAGATCCTATTAGATTTTCTTTATTTTTAAATGATGTAGTAATAAATTCTACTGTTTGAAAAAGTTTATCTTTATAATATTTTTTTGGCTCTTCAAGATAGAACTGACCTAATAAGTTAATAAATAAAATATTGTCATAAAACATTTTTTCAAAGTGGGGCGCTATCCACCTATCATCAGTTGAATATCGTGCTATACCTCCCTGTAAGTGATCATACAAGCCTCTTGAACAAACGTTATCAATTAAAATTTTAACAGCTTCATAGAACTTTTTATTTTTATTTTTTTTATAAAAATGCAAAAAACTTTCGAATACATAAAATTGAGGAAATTTTGGACTTCCATGGAATCCTCCCCATTCAAAATCAATGTATTTAAGCATAGCTTCAAGGTGTGGAGCTAAATTTTGTCCAACAACCGAAGATTTTTTTTGACCATCTTGAAAAATATTTTTTAGTTGTGCAGCTTGTTGAATAATTTTATCTCTATTTTTTTCATAGAAATCAGAAACTTGATTAAGAATATTTGTAAAAGAAGGTCTTCCATACATTTCTTGCGGAGGAAAGTAAGTGCCACCAGTAAATGGTACTCCATTTTCGTCTAAAAACATCGATAAAGGCCAACCTCCTGGTGTTCCTGTTAAAATTGCTAAGCTTTTTTGAAAAATATTATCTAAATCCGGTCTTTCTTCTCGATCAACTTTTATATTAATAAATTTTTCATTCATGACCGCAGCAGTATTTTTATCTTCAAAACTTTCATGAGCCATAACATGACACCAATGACAACTTGCATAACCAACGCTTAAAAAAATTGGTTTTTTAGATTGCTTTGATTTTTCCAAAGCTTTCTTATTCCATGGATGCCAATGAACTGGGTTATTCTCATGTTGTTTTAAATAAGGGCTTTTTTCGTTTTTAAGTAAATTACTCAAGTAATGACCTATTAATTAATTTAGAATGTAATTGACAATAATACATTAGAATGGTCTACTTAGTACATAGCGCCGAGTTGAATCAGATTGCGGGCGCTTTAAAAATCCAGCTAAAGCGACATTCCTAGACCACTGCTTTAGCCGGTGGTTTTTTTTTGAAACTCAATATTTCAGTTGAAAACCGGGTATTTAACCGAATTGTGCACCCGACATTCGTCAAAGCACTAAATACGGAGGGTAATAGACATGAAAAACGATAAAGAAATGTCTAAAGATAGAAAAAGAAGTTTAATCGAAAGATTAAACTCAGGACCTGTGATTTGCGCAGAAGGTTTTCTTTTTGAAATAGAAAAAAGAGGATACATGGCATCTGGAGAATTTGTTCCTATGGTTTCATTAGAACATCCAGAAGCTTTAGAAAATCTTCATAGAGATTTTCAACATGCTGGTTCAGACATAGTACAAGCATTTACCTATAATGGTCATCGTGAGAAAATGAAGGTTATTGGTAAAGAAGAACTATTAGAGCCACTTAACAGAGCTGCACTAAAAATAGCGAAAAAAGTTGCGACTAGTCCCATTGGAAAAGAACCCAACTTGATGGCTGGAAATATTTCAAACTCAAATATTTGGAATGACAAAGATCCAAAGACGCATTTGGAAGTTGAAAAAATGTTTTCAGAGATGGTTGGCTGGGCTGTTGATGAAGGTGCAGACATGCTAATCGGAGAAACTTTTTATTATGCTGCAGAGGCTTATACAGCTTTAAAAGTAATGAAAAAAACTGGACTTCCTTCAGTTATTACAATTGCTCCCATGGGAGAAAATATTATGAGAGATGGTATTTCCATTGTAAATACTTGCAAAGAACTAGAGCAACTTGGAGGAGAAGTAGTAGGCATGAATTGTTTTAGAGGACCAAACACAATGATGCCTTACATAAAAGAAGTTAGAAAAGTTCTAAAATGTCATGTTGCAGCTTTGCCTATTAACTTCAGGACAACTGAAAAACATCCTACTTTTTTTAATTTACCAGATAATAATGGATGTACTTGTAATACGCCACACAAGACTCCATTTCCCACGGCATTAGATCCAATGCAATGTAATAGATATGAAATTGGTAAATTTGCAAAAGAAGCTTTTAATCTTGGTGTAAATTATTTAGGTGTATGTTGTGGGGCAAATCCTATGCTAATTAGAGAAGTAGCGGAGGCCGTTGGACTAAAAGTACCTGCTAGTAAATATAGAGAAGATATGTCTACTCATATGTTATTTGGAACACATAAAAGAATTCCAAAACATCAGAGAGATTATATGGATAAAGCTTAATTGGAATATGGAGATCGACTAAATATTTTTTTAACGTAAGGCTCAAAGTCTTTAAGCGTTAATGATTTAAAATTGGGATCAAATGATTTTTGGTCCCAATTTTCACAAAAGTTTATAGTATCTTGATAGTATATATGGCCCTTGTATTTATCTCTTTGGTTTCTGTTTCCATTTAAATGGTGCGCATAATAATACATTTGAAATTCACCATGCTTTTCTATTATCCAATGAGTTTTTTCATTTACATAAGGTTTTAAAACTGCGGCGGCATACTCTGAATGATTTAATGGAGCTAATTCGTCACCAATATCATGGAATAATGCAGCAACTATCATTTCATCATTAGCCTTGTCATTCAAGGCTCGCGTTGCTGTTTGCAACGAATGTTCTAATCTTGTTACTTGATACCCTTCTAAAGTATTATTTAATCCACTCATAAATTTGATTAGCCTATCAGCAGTGCCTTCTATATATTTTTTTTCATGCTTATCTAAGAGTAAGTACTCTTCTTTTGTACCATCTTTCATTTGTTTAAATTTTACTTTTTCCATTTCAAATTAAACTTTCTTTCCAAAAATCTTAATCTTCCTTCTGTGGAATCGTGGTCAATATAACAGCCTTTTAAAAATCTTTTTCCTTCACTTTTACTAAAAGATGTTCTTCCATGTAATGTTCGATAATTATCAAACATTATTATGTCTCCAACTTCTAACTTAAATTTTAATTCAAATTTTTTTGAAGCACATAATTTTGAAAATAATCTTCTTGCTTGATAGAATTTTTCTAATTGTTTTTTCTCAAGAATAGGCACATAATCTAACCTTGGGCTATGTCTTATTTGTTTTGGTTTTCTATTATCATCTAACTCAATTATTTCACCCCAATTTTCAAGAATTATATCTTTATCAACAAATCTAAACCTTACCTTTGTAGATGAAAGTATATTAAATAAATCTTTATGTTTTTTTCTTAAATATTCAGCTACTGCAAATCCATCAACTACCGTTGAAAAGCCTCCTTTAACTTCATTGTAGATGCAATGTAACAACTGAATACAAGGGACAGGTTTCCTATAGGGATTATCAGTGTGAGCTGCAATATGATGATCAGTATAAGCAAGGTCATTATAATTTTTTTCAGACCTAACATTAAAAGTAGTACCAAAATTAGTTGGACGAACTGTACCGATTGAATTTGCAAATTTTACAAGAAAATCTTCATCATCAGGTGTATTTTTTATAATAACAAAGCCATATTTATAAAAATTTTGTAATAGATCATACATATTAATTGTATCAAACATATGATCCCTAAAGTTTGTTTTGGGTATATTTTTTAGTTTTGAACTCCAAAATATAGGATTTTCATAAGGTAAATTTTTATTTAGCTCATAAAACAATTCTTTAATTTCATAATCAAATTTAATTCCGTCATTAAAATTTATATTTAAATGTCCGTTAGATATTGAGGCCTTTTTTATTTTTAAATTGGTGTTTAACTCAGAAGGGTCATACAATCTCTGGTCAGTATTTTTATCATGCAAACTATTTAATCTGGCTCTTTCCCTAAGCCAAAGTGGATGTATTTCTAATTTTTTTTTGGGCAATTTTAAAAATACTTTATTTTTTGCAATTTCAATTCTCACGTTATTATTTTATATTTTTTTATTGTTATCCTCAACAAGAAGATATACTCAAACTTTACTGATTTAATTAAATCAAAGATGAAAATACAAGATATATTTATTGCGTTATTGGTGCCTATAATTTTAGGTTTTGGCTTCGTAATTGCAAAACCTGCTATGCAATATTTTCCACCATATTTGTTAATGGGAATGCGTTTTACTATACCAGCTTTATTACTTGTTTGGTGGTTTCCTATACCTAAAGGATTGTATTTGGATTTATTTAAGGTTTCATTTATAGGAAGCACTTTACAATATGGATTAACGTACTCAGGGTTAAACATTATTGATGCATCTTCAGCTGTTCTTCTTGTACAACTCGAGGTTCCTTTTGGAATTATAATTGCATTCTTCTTATTAAAAGAAATTCCATCTATAAAAAATATAATCGGTTTAGTTATTGCTTTTATCGGAACATATATCCTTACAGGAGCTCCCAACCTTGAAGGCAAGTATGTTGGTGTTTTATTAGTTTTAGCTGGAGCTTTTACATGGTCGCTTGGAGCTGTTATGGCAAAATCTCTTAGTAAAAAAATAGATGCATTCGCATTAATGACTTGGCTTTGTGTATTTTCTGGACCAATGTTATTACTTGTATCATTAATTTTTGATGGGAATCCAGTTACTTATTTTTTATATGCAGACACAAATAGTTGGTTAACAGTAATTTTTCTTGGGTTTTTTTTGCAACCAGTTGGTTATGGAGCATGGTACTATGTTTTAAAAAGGTACCAAGTCAATAAAGTTATGCCAGTATTGCTTATACTTCCAGTGACAGGTTTAATAACATCTATTTTTTTACTAGGAGAAGATCCTCCAAAGCAAGTTTTTCTTGGAGGTTTAATTATAATTTTTGGAGTTGGTTTGATATTATTTACAAAAAAAAAATCAAAATATGAATAAGTCGTTACCCAAGAATGCAAAAGTAGTAATTATAGGTGGAGGAGTTGCCGGATGTTCTACAGCTTATCATCTCGGAAAATATGGTTGGAAAGATTTAGTTTTATTAGAAAGAGATCAATTAACATCAGGATCAACTTGGCATGCAGCTGGCTTAGTTAGTCAATTAGGACCATCCGCAGCAGTTACAAAAATTAGAAAATATTCTCTGGAACTTTATAAAAAATTAGAAAAGGAAGTTGATTTTTCAAGCGGACTTAAGTTGAATGGCGCTCTTTCAATCGCCACAACAAAAGGGAGATGGCAAGAATTATTAAGACAAGCAACAACTGCACAATTGTACGATGTTAATGTAGAAGTTTTGAATATCGATCAGATCAAAAAAATTTATCCAGTAATTAATGAAAAAGGAGTATATGGAGGAATTTTTATGCCAGGAGATGGTCAAGCTGACCCTGTTGGCGTAACTAATTTGTTAGCGAAAGCAGCCAGAAATGAAGGTGTTAAAATATTTCAAAATTCACCTGTTCAAAAAATTCTTACAAAAAATGGAAGAGTTCATGGCGTAAAAGTTAAAGATCAAACAATCGAGTGTGAGTATGTAGTTTTAGCAACTGGGATGTGGTCAAGACAAATAGGAGAAGATATGGGCATTAATATTCCATTATATCCGGCGGAACATTTTTATGTAATTACCGAGCCAATAAATGATCTTCCTAAAGATATTCCTGTTCTCAGAGATTTTGATGATAGTTTATACTTAAAAGAAGATGCTGGGAAAATGTTGATTGGAATTTTTGAAGGAAAATCAATTCCAGCATTTAACAAAACTAATAGAGTTCCAGAAGATTTTTCATTTGGTGAATTTCCTGAAAATTTTGAACATTTTGAGCCTTATTTAGAAGCATCTTTAAAAAGAGTGCCAATTTTAAAAAAAGCTGGGATAAGAAAATTTTTTGCAGGGCCAGAATCATTCACACCTGACACAAATACATTACTAGGAGAAGTTCCAGAAGTTAGAAATTTTTTTGTTTGCTGCGGATTTAATAGTATTGGAATTGGTAGTGGAGGAGGAGCTGGGAAAGTAACAGCTGAATGGATAATGAATGGTCACATCAATGAAGATTTGTTTATATACGATATAAAAAGATTTCAAAAATTTCATTCAGAAATTAATTTTATTAAAGAAAGAATAACGGAAACTTTGGGAGATCTGTATGGAATGCACTGGCCATATAAACAACATAAAACTTCAAGAAATAAAAAATTGTTTCCATATCACGAAGAATTAAAAAAAGCTGGCGCATGCTTTGGAGTATCATCAGGTTATGAAAGGCCATTATGGTTTGCTTTAAATAACGCGAAACCAGAAACTAAATATAGTTATAATTATCAAAATTGGTATCCGTCAGTAGAATTTGAAACAAAAAATGCAAGGAAGAATATTGGTTTATTCGATTTAACAGCTTTTTCTAAGTATGATTTAAAAGGAGAAAAAACTCATAGCGAGTTGCAAAAAATTTGTACCGCAAATATTAAAAATGAAATAGGAAAAACGACTTATACACAAATGTTAAATGAAGATGGTGGAATAGAAACAGATTTAACAGTTGTTTGTATAGATAAAAATTATTTTAGAATTGTTACTTCCGCAGCAAACCGAGAGCACGATAAGTTTCATATTTTAAAGTATTTATCAAAAGAGATAGAATTTAAAGACGTCACCGAGGAGTTTGCTTGTCTCGGCGTGTTTGGCCCCAAAAGCAGAAGTTTGATGTCAAAATTATCAAATGATGATTTTTCTAATAAAAATTTTAAATTTGGGACGGGCAAAGAAATAAAAATAAATAACAATATAATTTGGGCACAAAGATTATCTTACGTTGGTGAACTTGGGTTTGAGCTTTATATAAAAATGAAAGAATCCACAGAAATACATAAATTGATAGTCGACAAAGGTAAAGAACTTAATCTTTCACATTGCGGAATGTTTGCAATGGATACAATGAGAATGGAGAAGGGATACTTGCACTGGGGACACGACATGTCGCCTGAAGAAAATCAATATGAAGCAGGATTAAAATTCGCAATAAGTTTTAAAAAAAATATTGATTTTGTTGGCAAGAAAGCAATTGAGAAAATACAAAATAAAAAAATTAAAAAGATGATGGTAATGCTTACTTTAAAAAATAATAAACCAGGGGCTCCATTGTTACTACATGATGAACCTATTTATTGTGATGGTAAAATAATTGGAAGAACCACTTCAGGAAACTATTCATTTAATTACGAAAAAAATATGTCACTAGGATATATTAATTTAAATTCTTCAATTAAAGATTTGACAAAGAAAACTTTCTTTATTGAAGTTGAAAAAAAAAAATATGAAGCTATTTTGTTAACCAAGCCGCTTCATGATCCAGAAAATAAAATAATAAAAAGCTAAAAAGGAGGAAATATGAAAATTGGTTTTATAGGCTTAGGTAATGTAGGAGGTAAACTTGCTGGAAGTTTATTAAGAAATAAATTTGATTTAACTGTTATAGATTTAAACGCTAGTTTAGTGAAAGATTTTGTTTCCAACGGATGTATATCAGCAAAATCACCAAAAGAATTAGCAGAAAAAGTCGATTTAATAATAACATGTCTCCCATCCCCTAAAATTTGTGCAGAGGTAATGGAAAAAAAAGATGGAGTTATTGAAGGACTTTCTAAAGAAAAAATTTGGTTAGAAATGAGTACAACAGACGATAAAGAAGTAAAGAGAATAGGTGAGTTAGTAAAATCAAAAGGAGCTATTCCATTAGATGCCCCTGTAAGTGGAGGCTGTCATCGCGCAGCAACTGGAAATATTGCCATATTTGTTGGAGGTGAAAGAAAATCTTTTGAAAAAATATTACCTGTATTAACTACAATGGGTCGGCAAATTTTACATACAGGTGAACTTGGGACAGCATCAATTTTAAAAGTTATTACAAATTATTTAGCATCGACCCATTTAGCAGCTTTAGGTGAAGCTTGGGCTGTAGCCAAAAAATCAAATTTAGATATAAAAAAAACATTTAAAGGCATTCAAGTTTCATCTGGAAATTCATTTGTTCATGAAACAGAAAGCCAAGTAATTTTAAATGGTTCCTACAATATAAATTTTACTATGGATTTAGTGGAAAAGGATATGACTTTGTTTAATAATTTATCAAAAAAACTAAATATACCATTAGAAATTTCACCTTTAGTTTTAAGTATTTTTAAAGATGCCCATAAAAAATATGGATCAAAAGCTTGGTCATCAATGGTAGTTAAAAGGCTAGAGGATATTTGCAAAATAAACTTTAGAGCTAGCGGATTTCCTGATGAATTAGTTGATAATGAAAAAGAAGAAAAAGGTTATGAAATATAATTTATGTGATAATAGTAATTCAAAATGTTAGACAAAAGAAATTTTTACATAAATGGAAAATGGGTAAAACCTTCAAAATCAAATGACTTTGAAGTTATAAACCCATCCAACGAAGAATCGTTTGCTGTTATATCTCTAGGATTTAAAGAAGACACAGACTCGGCAGTAAAAGCGGCAAAAAAAGCCTTCGATAAATGGAAAGAAACTTCAAAAGAAGAAAGATTAAAACTTTTGGAAAAATTACTGAAAGTTTATAAAAAAAGATCTAAAGAAATGTCCGAGGCAATTTCAATGGAAATGGGTTCCCCCATAGATTATTCATCCTCTACGCATACTACTTCTGGGCAATCTCATTTAGAAGATTTCATATTAAGATTAAAAGAATTTAATTTTGAAAAACATTTTGATTCAAAATCAAACAATCATATAAGTTATGAACCAATCGGAGTTTGTGGTTTAATTACTCCATGGAATTGGCCAATTAACCAAATAGCTTTAAAAGTAGCCCCAGCTTTTGCTGCAGGCTGCACAATGATACTTAAACCATCAGAGATAGCACCCATCTCTGGAATGTTGTTTGCTGAAATGATAGATGAAGCAGGATTTCCACCAGGAGTATTTAATTTAGTTAATGGTGATGGAGCAGGAGTTGGTACAAATATATCCGGTCATCCCGATATCGATATGATCTCTTTTACAGGATCAACAAGAGCAGGAAAATTAATTTCAAAAAATGCAGCTGATACAATTAAAAGAGTTTGTTTAGAACTAGGAGGCAAAGGTGGAAATATTGTTTTTGCAGATTCTTATCCTCAAGCAGTTAGAGATGGGATTAGAAATGTAATGAGTAATTCTGGACAATCATGTGACGCCCCAACAAGAATGCTTGTAGAAAAATCCATTTATGAGAGAGCAATTAAAGAAGCGGCAGATGAAGCAAATAAAATTAAAGTAGATTTTGCATCAAAAAAAGGAGATCATATAGGTCCTGTAGTTTCAAAAGCTCAATATGATAAAATTATTAACTTAATTAAAAGCGGAATTGATGAGGGCGCTACATTGGCCACTGGAGGACCCGAACTTCCAAATAATTTGAATAAAGGTTATTTTATTAAACCAACAATTTTCACAAATGTTACAAACAATATGCAAATAGCAAAAAAAGAAATTTTTGGACCAGTCCTTTCAATAATTTCATTTGAAACAGAAGAAGAAGCAATTAAAATTACTAACGATACAGAATATGGCCTTGGAAACTATTTACAAACCGAAGATAAAGAAAAAGCAAAAAGAGTTGCAAAAAAGTTAAGATCTGGAATTGTTTATATTAATGGAAAAGCAGCAGATTCCGGAACGCCTTTCGGCGGATATAGACAATCTGGAAATGGGCGTGAAGGTGGTACGTGGGGACTAGAAGAATACTTAGAGGTAAAAACAATTACTGGATGGGAATAAAATGAAGAAAAAAGATAAACTAAATTATTATAAATTTTTAAATTCACTACCTAAAAAAATTAATAAATTATATTTTGGGAAATTAATAGGTAAATTTAAATTAAATAATAAATCAAGTAAAAAAAATGGTTTTGATCCCGTAACCAATATTGATAGAGCTTTAGAATTATTTTTAAGGAAGGAAATAACAAAAAGATTTCCAAATGACGGTATAATTGGAGAAGAATTTAAAGCAAAAAAAACAAAGAGTGGGTTTTCATGGATTCTTGATCCAATAGATGGAACTAGATCATTTATTATAGGAAGTCCAACTTGGAGCAATTTAATAAGTATAAATTATAATAACGAACCAACCTTAGGCTTGGTTAATTTTCCCATGTTGAATAAATATTATATTACTGGTTCAAATAATAATTCTTATTTAGTAAAAAATAATAAATTTAAAAAACTTAAAGTAATAAAATCAAATTCACTAAATACTTCAAAAATTGCTGGAAATTTTTTTGGTTGGCTCACTCTTAATGAACAAAAAAAAATTTCAAAATTAACGAGACTGATAAGATTCCCTTGTTCTGATGCCTTAAGTTATTGTCAATTGTGTGAAGGAAAACTGAATGTAGTCCTACAATGTTACAACAAAATTTGGGATATACACCCATTGATACCTTTAATTAAAAATGCGGGTGGTTATATAAATACTTGGAATGGAAAAGATCCCAAGATTGCTGGAAGCATAGTTGCATCTTCAAGCTCAATATTACATAAAAAAATTCTTAAAATGTTAAAGCCGGTGGCCTGATTTAAATTAGTTAAACATTTTTTTTTAAAAAATTTAGTCTTCCTATAATTTCATCTCTATCCATGTAATATCCTTGTAAATGCCTTTGTCCTGAATTTGGGTTAAAAGCTGTTCTTCCATGCAAAAGTCTTCTATTATTAAATGAAAAGATGTCTCCGGGCTCTAATCGAAATTTAATTTGAAATTTATCATCATGTAGAAGATTTCCAAATCGATGATGAGCTTTATAAACATTATCCATAATATCAGGATGGCAATCTAATGCATCCATAGTAGCAACGCTAAATCTTATATCATGGTAATCGCCATCTTTAGTTAAACTAATTGCTGTAGCGTGAAAACTTCTATGAGATTCTTGTGTATAATCTTTATCTCTAAATTTAAGAGGTGTACTAACTAAAGTTTCAAAAATTTCTTTTTCATTTTTTCTTAAATAGTCAGCTACCGCAAAACCATCCACTGCAGAAGAATCTCCTCCTTCTGCATCATTAATCAGACAATGAAGAAATTGATATCCTGGCGGATTTTCAAACCAAGGTAAATCCATATGATTTCTTAAATCATGAGCTGTATATGCTGAATTATTTGGTTTTGGAACATTTATAACTTCAAAGGGTGTTTTAAAAAAAGTTTCTCTTGTATGACTAATTCTATTTAGTACTGGAAATGCAGTTTCTTTTTCAGTGGGAGCATTTTTTACTAATGCAATTCCTTTATGATGTAATAGTTCTAGCCATTTAATTAATCCTTCATCAGAATTAATAATTTCATCATGTTCTATACTTATTGATTGTAAATTATTTACAAGCGAGCTACCCCACAATTGATAAGGAGATACATATTTTTCTTTATTTTTTAATGTATAACAATTTTCTCTTAACCAACTTGGATCAAAATAACTTGTGTGATCACCTTCACTCCATTCTATTTCAAGTTTTCCATCAGAATTAACATTATATTTTTTTGGTTTTATGTTTTTTGAAACTTTAAGAATATTAAACATTCTATGCCTTGAATCTTTGTCATGAGCTGATGGACAGTTGTCTCTTAACCACATGAAATTAAAATTACTTTTTTTGCCATCACTCCATACGACATCTAATCCCGAACCATTTTGTGATATTTTTGAAATAGTTATTGTCATAAATTACAGTTATTTTATTTTATTATAATTTCAATTCAATTAATAATTGAATTCTTTTCTTAATTTTTTATATAATCAAGGTATAGTTTAAAAATACACATCTTATATAGGGGTTGTTTTTTCTATCATTTCACGTTGTAATCGAAAAATCATGGCACAAATTGAAGTTAAAAATGTTTACAAAATATTTGGTAGCAATCCACAAAAAATCCTTCCAATGGTGCAAAATGGAGCAACAAAAGAAGAAGTTTTAGAAAAAACTGGACATACAATTGGTCTTGATAATGTTTCAATTAGCGTTGAAGAGGGAGAGACCTTTGTTTGCATGGGGTTATCGGGATCGGGAAAATCGACACTTATTCGTCATATCAATAGATTAATTGACCCAACCTCAGGAGAAGTCTCAGTTGATGGAACGAATGTTATGAAGTTAGACAAAAAAAATTTAATTGAATTTAGAAGACATAAAATGAGTATGGTCTTTCAACGCTTTGGATTGTTTCCACATAAGACTGTAATTCAAAATATTGGTTATGGTCTTGAAATACAAGGAAAAGATCCAGCTGAAATAAATAAAACTTCAATGGAAAAAATTGAAGCTGTAGGTCTAAATGGTTTTGAAAATCAATATCCAAATCAATTATCTGGTGGTATGCAACAAAGAGTAGGTCTTGCTAGAGCTTTGGCTACCAATACCAATATTATGTTGATGGATGAGGCGTTCAGCGCGCTAGATCCGCTTATACGAAGTGATATGCAGAAACAGCTGCTTTCTTTACAATCAGAGCTTAAAAAGACTATATTATTTATTACTCATGATTTAGATGAGTCATTAAAGCTTGGTGATCACATAGGAATATTAAATGCTGGTAAACTAGTTCAAGTGGGAACTCCTATAGATATTATTATGAATCCTGCTGACGATTATGTAGCTGCTTTCGTAAAAGATGTAAATCGTGGGAAAGTAATTAAAGCCAAAGTAATCATGGTACCAACAAATAAATTTAGTGGACCAAAAAATACAAACATGATTAAGGTTAATGAAGATTCTTTTTTAGATGAATTTTTACCTAAAATTTGTTTAAAGCCAGCAATAGTTGAAGTAGTGGATAAAAATGGAAATGTAAAAGGATATATTACAGATAAAGAATTATCTAAAGCTTTGACTAAAGCTAATTTTAATCAATTTGTAAAATCAAAAAAATAAAGAAATACCTTTTCATTCATAGATTATATTATATATAGACTTATAGAATGAACGAAACAAAATATTTTCACAGCTTGGATTTGTTTAGAGGTTTTTGTGGTTATGGTGTTGCAATTACCCATTTTAATGCATTTGCATTTAAAAATGTTTATATGGAATATATGTCACTACTTTTTGCAGAATTTTTTTTCGTTTTAAGTGGTTTCGTATTATATCCGCAACTATTAAAAGTAATAAATAATAATAAAAATTTAATTATTTTTTATAAGAGAAGATGGATGAGAACACTTCCTCTTTTTATAGTTTGTTTGATTTTAATTTCAGCATTAACAAGCCAGCTATTGAGTGGAGATTTTTTTAAATATTTTTTTTTAATTCAGAAAATAGTACCTGATTTTCTTAATAGTGATTATTTTCCTGTAATTTGGCATTTATCCATAGAGGAATTTTTTTATTTAGTATTTCCTTTAATAGTAGTTTTTTTTGGCAAAGAAAATTTTATAATTAAATTAGTCTATCTATTTATATTTTTGACATTAATAAAATTTGCAGTTTCGTATATAGCAGATGCAAATTTTTACAGAACAGGAACTTTGTTAAGATTTGATGCCATACTATTGGGGTTTATTATAGCTCACTTTAAAGATATTTTGCTTAAAAATAAAAACTTTATCATATTATTATTTTTAATAGTCACTCCAATCTATTTATTAAATTATGATTTTTTTATTTTAGATCGTGAATTACCATATATTAAGTTTCTATTTATACTTTTTATGCAATTAACAAGCGCCGTTGTTATGCTTACATTTATTTTAATGGAGCCATTATGTTTAAATAAAAATGTAAAAAGTTTTAGTTTATTAATTTCACAACAGGCTTATTCAATATATCTATTTCATATGATATTCATTTATCTTTTAAAAAAACTTGACTATTCGATTTTAACTTCTACATCTATATATATTATTATATTGTTTTTTGTTTCTACCCTGGTATATAAATTCTTTGAGGAACCAATAATGAAGCTAAGACCTAAGATTATATAGTTTTATGTTTGATTTATTAAAGAAAACAAAAAGTTTATGGATACCTGCTTTAGTAATTATACTATTAACTATTTTAATGGTATTTTTATCAAAGTTTGGAATTAATCCTCTTGGGTACACTATTTTTTAAAATTAAATCAAAACTATTTTAAAAAATTTTCTAAATCTTCAAAAATTAAATTAGCAATTACCTTAGAACCTTCTCTTGTAGTATGCGTTCCATCGCGCCAATAATTATATTTTCCTTCGAGTTTTTTAGCTATATTTATACAATTATAATTTTTATTCTTGCAGTGTAATATCAAAGAGTAATTAAAAATGAAATTTATTTCTGTATTTCCTTGTGATCTTACACTGGTAATAAATACTGGATTAGCGTTTAATTTTTTTGCCTTTTTGTAAAGCGTATCGACTCTAGACAGAAAATTTTTTATTTTTAGACCATATTTTTCTTGTAGTAAATTTAAATCATATTTTTGTAAAGCAGTTTCGTATTTTATATAAGAAAAATCTTTTTCTCTATTGGGATCAATATCCCCGTCATAGTTAACAAAATTTTTTCGTGGGAGATATTTAAATTTAAAGATTCTTAAAGAATCATATAATAAACTTCTTGATTTTATATTATCGAAAAAAACTTCAATTTTTTCAGGATTTTTAATATGTCCATCTCCTCCACTTTTTGCTACATCAAAATTTTCTGGAATTCCAGCATCACTCAATCCTATATAAAGTAAAATCAATTTAGGAGAAAAATTTTCTAACTTCGAGAACCAATGATTAAAATTATAAATAAGGCCTACTGTAGATTGACCTTCAATTCCAGCATTTAATATTTTTAGATCATAGTAATTTTCTTTTAATAATTTATTTAAATATTCGGTTATTGTAAATTCATCTGGTTTATATCTTTCATCAATATCACTGCCGCCCATTATTACAGCATCAATATTTGACGGTTCTACATCTTCACCTCTAAATCCGTAATAATTTCTTTTATAATTGTAAGTATAAGTTTTACCTTCATATTTAAATGTAGTTGGTTGATTTTTCATACGATGCTCTCGCATATAAGGTCCAAAATTATATTTTTCAAACCAATATCCAAAAAATAATTCAATTAAAATTATAAAAAAAATTACTATTAAAAAATTTGTAAATACTATTTTAGATAGATTTTTAATGAAAGATTTCATATATTAAAAAGTAATTTTAAAATTTTTCTACAAATTTAACTTATTTTTGTATAGAAAAAGTACTATAGTAAATAATAATGATTTTAAAAACTGAAAAAGTAATAAAAGAATGGACAGATTATAATAATCATCTAAATGTTGCTTTTTATGTACATGTTTTTGATATAGCTGCAGATGTAATGCTAGATAACTTTAAAATGGGAGGGCAGTCTGCAAAAAAGGATAAAAAAACCACTTTTGTTGCTGAAATGCACACAATTTATAATCAGGAAGTTAGATTAGGTGAGGAAGTTGAAATCCACGTAACTTACGTTGACCATGATAAAAAAAGAATTCATTATAGACTATCTATGTTTCACAAAGAAAAAAAATATCTTGCTGCCACTAATGAAGTTTTGTCGTTATATGTGGACCTTAACAAAAGAAAAGTTGTTGAATTTGATACAGACCGATTTACTCTTATGGATAATTTTATAAAAAAAAACTCTCCAAAATTTAATTCAGAAAAATTAATTTTTTTAAATAAATTAAAAAAGGTTTGAAATGATTTCAAAAGAAGACCAAATAATGATGGAAACTTTATATTGGTGGGGTATACCAACTTTGTTTAGGTGTAAAAATGATCCTAACCCTAAAAACTGTGACATTGCTTTAGTGGGAGTTCCTCATAGCACTGGCAATGGAACAACGGAAAGAGATCAACATTTGGGGCCAAGAGCTGTAAGAAATATTTCAGCAATGCTAAGAAGATCTCACCTTGAATTTGGTATTGATCCATGGAAAAAAAATAAAATTCATGATTTAGGAGATGTTCCTTTACCTGAAGCTAATGATAATGAAAAGTGCATTGAGAGAATTTCTAACTTTTATGATCACATTGAAAAAGCTGAAAAACCCGTTGTATCTATTGGCGGAGATCATTCGATTACTGGAGGAATATTACAAAGCCTAGCAAAAAAAAACTCAAAATTAACTAAAGGTAAAAAAATTAGCATTGTACATTTCGATGCTCATACAGATTGTTATGAAAAACTTGATCATTTTTTAGGTGCTAAAAAATCAGCAGCACATTGGGCTTCATATCTGGTTAAACAAGGAAATGTTGATCCAAAAACTAGTACACAAATTGGTATAAGGGGAAATCCTAGAACTTTAGATTGGTTACAAGCAAGCTACGATATTGGATATCAAGTGATAACTATGGAAGAATATAAAAAGTTAGGACACGAAAAATGTTCTAAAATGATATTAAATAGACTGGGGGATAACCCAATTTATATTACATTTGATTTAGATTGTTTAGATACAACAGTTGCACCTGGCACCGCAAATCTTGAGCCAGCTTTTAGGGGATTTAATATGGATGAAGCTAGAAAGTTAATACAAAGTCTTAAAGGTAGAAATATAATAGGTGGAGATGTGGCTTGTTTAATGCCAACCAAAGATAATCCAAATAATATTACATCAATGGTTGCAGCTGCCATAATGTTTGAAATAATTTGCCTTATAAGTATTAATAAAAAATAAGGTCTAGCATTGAAAAAAAATTTAGATAATAAAATTGTGTCCCCATGCATAAGTATTTGCAGAACAGATCCTAGAACTGGATACTGTTATGGTTGTGCTAGAACGGAAAAGGAAAAAATAATTTGGAAAGAAATAAAAACAAGTATTCAATGGAAGAAAGAAAATATTGTCGAAATAACAAAAAGAATGTCTGGATGGCAGTTAGAAACATTTAAAGAGTCTTATTCGAACAAGGTAGAAACGGGATTTTCAATATTTAAAAAAAACTTAATTAAAAATAATACTGAAAAATAAGCTAACTTCTCATTTTTCCACCATTTGCATCGTACAAAGGTTTGTTTGTTACTCGAGCAGCATATAATTTTCCATTAATTTCTACCTCTAATGCTGTGTCGTGCTTAGATAATTCTGTAGGTACGTAGCCGAGAGCCATACTTTTTCTTACATGATGAGCATAACCCCCTGAAGTTATATAACCAACGCATTTATTATCTTTTAAAATTGCTTCATCATTTGTTACATCAATATCTTTAGTATCAATACTCATAGTAACAAGCTTCTTTTTTGGACCTATCTTTTTTTCATTTTGCGCTAATTTTTTACCAATAAATTCTTTATCCCAATTGATAAAAACATCTAATCCAGATTCAGCGGCAGTGAAATCAGGTCTAAAGTCAAGTGTCCAGGCTCCCCAATTTTTTTCTAACCTTAAAGACATTAAAGCTCTAGCCCCATAAAGTTTTAAGGATAATTCTTTTCCATGAGCTTCAATTTCTTCAAATAGTTTTAACTGAAATTGTGGGGCAACATAAATTTCATACCCTAGTTCTCCAGAAAACGAAATACGATTTAATATTGCGGGAACCCCTCCAACAAAAGTTTCTTTAGTATCTCTAAATTTAAACATTTTCTCAGAAACGTCATCTCTACAAATTTTAGATAATAATTTTCTTGAATTTGGCCCTGAAATAGCGATACCATGAAAATCATCTGATCTGTTTTTGTAATTTACTTCATTATTTGGCAAGAATTTTTCAAACCATCTTCTATGCATTTCTTGAGCAGCCCCAGATCCAAAAATCATAAATTTTTCTTCATTTAAGCAAGCAACAGTTAAATCACCATATAATTTTCCCCTGGGAGTCAGCATCGGTGTTAGAATAATTCTACCCGGCTTAGGTATTCTGCCAGCTAAAATATAATCAAGAAATTTTCTTGCTCCTTTTCCTGTAAATTCATGTTTTGCAAAATTGGCTATTTCTATTGCTCCAACTGAGTTTCTTACCGCTTTTACCTCCTCGGCTATATAACTGTGACTTCTAGAACGTTTAAAGGTAGGTTCTTCATGAGCGTCTTTTGGATTTTTTGCAAACCATAGAGCATTTTCTAAACCAAAAGAATCACCCATTACAGCTCCTCTTTCTACTAAACGATCATATAAAGATGTTGTTTTTTGTTTTCTTCCTTTTGGTAAAGTTTCATTTGGGAAAGTCATTATAAATCTTCTTTCATAATTTTCAGAAGATTTTACTGTTCCATAATCTGGTGACGCATAATTTCCAAAACGTGCTACATCCATTGCCCAAACATCTATTGAGGGTTCACCATCAATTATCCATTCTGCTATACATTTACCAACACCTCCACCTTGACAAAAACCAGCCATGACACCAACTGCAACCCAGTAATTTTTCATTCCTGGAACCGGGCCAATTAAAGGACTTCCATCTGGACCAAAGGTAAATGGTCCATTAACAATATTTTTTATTCCTGCCTTTTCTAACGCTGGTATTCTTTTGAATCCTATTGCTAATCTATCCTGAATATTTTCTAATTTAGGTTCTAAAAGTTCATGCCCAAAGTTCATAGGGGTTCCTTTTACTTTCCAAGGAGTAGATTTTTGTTCATAAGTTCCGAGCAACATTCCATTTGCTTCTTGTCTAAAATAAATGTTTCCTTCAAAATCAGTTCCTATAGGTAGTCTTTTATCTTTTCCCATTGCTTCAATTTCTGGTATAGCTTCAGTAATTAAATAATGATGTTCCATTGGTTGCACTGGTAAATTTATTCCAGCTAATTTACCCACTTCTCTTGCCCAAAGCCCGCCAGCATTAATAACTATTTCTGCATTCACATTTCCCTTATCTGTAATTACATCCCATGAACCATCATTTTTTTGTTTAGTATCGGTTACAACTGTGTTGGTAAAATATTTACCACCATAAACTTTAGCTGCTTTTGCAAAAGCATATGTTACACCAGATGGATCAACCTCCCCATCAATAGGGTCCCATAAAGCTAAAAGATATTTTTTAGGATCTATTAAAGGATGTTTTTTTTTAACTTCTTCTAATGAAATAAATTCTTGATCTAAGCCCATATATCTAGCCTTTGATCTTTCTCTTTTTAAGTAATCTGCCCAAACTTCATTAGAAGCTAAATAAAATCCTCCGCTTGGTTTAAAACCAGTCGAATGCCCAGATTCTTTTTCAATTTCTTTATAAAGGCCTATTGTATAGGCCATCATTCTTGAGATGTTTGGGTCAGAAGAAATTACATGTACATTTCCCGCTGCATGCCAAGATGACCCAGAAGTTAATTCATTTCTTTCAATTAATATGCAATCTTTTAGTCCAAACTTAGATAAATGATATAGTATTGAGCAACCGACCACTCCTCCACCTATAACAACTACCTTGGCGTGTTTTTCCATTAATATAAATTATAATGTTTTTGCTGCGTCGGTGTTATGTTTTTTTAAGGTTTTATCTGTACCATGAGCATAATGCTTAGACATATCAGGATAATATTTATACGAAATAGGTTTTTTCCCCAAAGCAACTGCCATTTCACGTACGTGATGAGGTTCTGCACCACAGCAAATTCCAATAAAATTTATTTCTTTTTCCGAACATTCTTTTGCAAATTCAGCCATTTCAAATCTATTACAGTACAAATTATCTAATGCGACCGGAAAAGCATTTCCACCCGGTATGCAATCACACCCTTCATCAGTTTGATTTAAAAATCCAGGATTTTTTTCAGTAGTTCTATACGGGACTGGTAAAGCCGCAACATGGCATGAAACACTTTTTCTGATTTCAGGTAAAAGTTTCATGGTCATTTTTGGTCCTCTAAAGCAATTTAATCCAACAACATCCGCACCATTATCTTCTAAAATTTTACACGCTTCACCTGGTGAAATACCTTCTCTAGTTTTACCATCTCTTCTAAATGCATAATTACAAACTGCAATTAATCCAGCATCTTTTATAGCTTTAAGTGCTATTTTTAGTTCTTCGACCCAAGTGATTGTCTCAGCAATTATAAAATCAACTCCTGCTTCTTTTGCCCAAGTTATTTGTTCTTCAAACATTTTTTGACATTGAACATTACTTTTTTTATCATTGGGATCATAAACGTTTGTATTTGCAACATTTCCAGCTACCATTAAATTTAAATTTTTAAATTCGTTTCTTGCATCTTTTGCAATTTTTAGAGCATTTTTTTGAAGTGGTTCTAGAAGTTTTTCTTTTCCAATTATTCTTAACTTTTCTCTATGTCCATAATAAGTAAATGCTTGAACAACATCGCTTCCAGCTCTTATAAATTCTCTATGTAACTGAGAAACTACTTCTGGATGCTCTAAAACTACTTCAGGAACAAAAGCACCAGCTTGCAAATATCCTCTTCTTTCCATTGCAAAAAGATATCCTTCAGCACAGAGTATAGGACCTTTATTAAGTCTATCAATTAAATTTTCGCTCATATTTATTAGCTAATCACATTTTAAATGATTTGAAAATATAATTGTTTACAGCCTAAATTGCTGGTAATTTGAAATATGGCACAAAAAGATGTTGGAAATAAAATACCAATTTACAAATTAAAAACAACAAAAGAAGTCATGGAATACTATGATGAGTGGGGTGTAAAAAATAAATATGACAAAGATATGGTTGATTGGAATTATACAGGCCCAAAAGAAACAGTTGAAGTTTTTAAAAAATATGCAAAAAATAAGGATGTTAAAATATTTGATGCTGGGTGTGGCACAGGTCTGGTTGGACTTGAATTAAGAAAATTTGGATATTTAAATATTGATGGAGCAGATCTTTCTCAAAAATTACTCGATTTAGTGCCTAAAGGCAGCTACAGAAGTCTTGAACAAATTGATTTAAATAAGTCTTTAAATAAACAAAATGATATTTATGATGCTGTAATGTGTGTGGGAACCTTTACCTTTGGCCATGTAAAACCGCCAGCTTTAGATGAATTTATAAGAATTACAAAAAATAAAGGCTTAATTTGTTTTACTATTAATGAGGGTATTTATAAAGAATATGGATTTGATAAAAAAATTGACGAATTAAAAGAAAATAATTCTTGGAATATAAAAGAATTTTTCAAATCAGATTACATCAAAAGCAAAGATGTAAACGCTTGGTTATGTCTCGCCGAAGTAATTAAGTAAAGAAAATTATTTTAATAATTTTCTATAAGTAATTATTATAGCAAATACTACTATTAAAGCGGCAATACCTGATTCACCTAAAGTATTTAATAAAGCAACTAAGTTTTTAGTTACTTGAGAACCAAAAAAAGCTACATCAGGTCCAAATAGTATTTCAGCAAAAACTGAAACTCCTATTAAAAGTACACCTAACTCAATAAACTGTCTTAAGTAGTATCTAATTTTTACAATCCATGCATTCATAAATTATTCTCCTAAATATTTGACACTCACTACCTCAGCCCAGAACAATCGGGCTGAGGTAGCTAGGTTTTTTTTCCGTTAGTTTATTATTAAGAGGGAAAACTACCGGATGAAAAAAATCTATTTGTAAAAACCTAATATAATAATAGCTGCTATTAAGCCGACTATTCCCGCATCACCTAGTGACTGAACTAGTCCAACTATATTATCAGCTATGCCGCTTACGAATGGAACATTTCCACCCAAAAGCGATACAACGATACCTAATCCAAGTAGAGCAATTACCACATGAGTTAGGCTTCTTACTGTACCTGAGAAACCTGCAAGCATTTTCATACTTAACACCTCCCTAAAATTAACTTGTTTAAACAAGTGCTATCGAATCAACTATCAATAGCGTTTGAGTCTTATTATCATACTATATATAGATAGCTAGCCAATTTTGATGCAAAAAACTCAATAAAATCCATGTTTTTTTTGCTTTTCCACACAATATTTTTAGGGAAAAAAGGTAGCTTTAGCAGTTATACTCTATATATACATAGTCAAATTTTCTTATAAAAATGAACCTTTCGTATGCCTACATACTTCTTGCTTTTGCTATAGTTTTTGAAATTACTGGAACCAGCTTAGTTAAAGATAGCGAGGGGTTTACAAGATGGATACCCACAATTATTTGTTTAGGAACTATATGTTTTTCTTATTATCTGTTGTCTAATGTAGTGAACTATATTCCCGTTGGAATAGCTTATGCAACTTGGTCAGCTTTAGGAACCGCTGCTATAACAATTATAGGTGTGTTTAAATACAATCAAATTCCTAATATTCCTACAATAATAGGTCTTATTTTAATTATTATTGGAGTAATAATTGTAAACACAATGCATGATATTAAGGTGAGTTAGTGGATCAAATATTTCATGAGATTAAAATAACTACTAACGGCCAAGGTTTGTATGATTTTACCAATCAAACAGTATCTTGGATTAATAAACAAAAAATTAATAATGGAATTTTAAATATTAATGTATTACATACTAGCGCTTCATTAGTTATACAAGAAAATGCTGACCCTGATGTATTATATGATTTAAAGAATTTTTTTGATAAATTAGCACCTATGGATAATAAACTTTATAAGCATACAACAGAAGGAAAAGATGATATGCCAGCACATATTAAGTCAGCACTCACAAATAATCAGATTACTTTAAGTATAAAAGATAAAAAATTAAAGCTTGGTACTTGGCAAGGATTATATTTATTTGAACATCGTTTGGAAAAGCATACTAGAATTCTATCTCATCATTTAATGGGAAGCTAAATATGTATAGTAAATTTGGTCAATTTATTGATGGTAAGTGGCAACAGTCCGAAAAGAAAGAAACTTATGATGTCATTAATCCAGCTACTGAAGAAGTGATTGGAAAAGCTTCAAAAGCATCTCCAGCAGATGTCGATAAAGCACTTAAATCTGCTGAAAAAGGTTTTGCCATTTGGAAAAAATTTTCACCCTGGGACAGGGCAAAAATTATTAGAAAAGTCGCTGATCTAATGAGAGAAAAAAATAATGAATTAGCTAAGTGGATGACATTAGAAACAGGAAAAACGATGACTGAATCACTTGCAGAAGTCAGCGGTTCTGCAGATATTTTCGAATGGAATGCTGAAGAAACTAAAAGAATTTATGGCCAAACGGTACAAAGTAGATTTGAAAACACAAGAGTTATTATTAATTATGAACCAGTTGGTGTAGTTGCAGCTTTATCACCTTGGAATTTTCCTCTTGTTTTGGCTGCAAGAAAAATTTCGACTGCTCTAGCTGCCGGGTGTTCTGTTATTTGCAAACCTGACGTTATTACTCCAGGTACAGTTATGGAGTTAGTTGATATTATTAATAAATGTGGAGTTCCTCCTGGTGTTGTAAATTTATTATCAGGCGATCCTCCATCAATAGCTTCGCAATTAATTTCTTCAGATATAGTAAAAAAAATTTCATTAACTGGATCTACTAGAGTTGGTAAAATAATTTTAAAACAAGCAGCTGAAAAAATACAAAGAGTTACTATGGAATTAAGTGGACATGCACCCTTTATAGTTCATGCTGATGCAAATGTTGAAAAAGCGACCGATATGGCAATGGCAGCCAAATATAGAAATAATGGACAAGTCTGCATTTCACCAAGTCGCTTTTATATTCATGAAAGTAAAAAAGAGCAATTTACTAAATCATTTGTTAATAAAACACTCAAACTTAAAATAGGAAACGGCATGGATAAAAATGTTCAACTTGGTCCAATAACTACAAAAAAAAGATTAGAAGAAATAGAAAAACTTGTTGAAATAACAAAAAAAGAGGGCGCTAAAGTATTATGTGGTGGTAAGAGACCATCAGGTTTTAATAAAGGATATTTTTACGAACCTACTGTTTTCGACAATGTAAAAGATGATTTTACAATAACGAGAGAAGAACCTTTTGGTCCGCTAACACCAATCTTAACATTTAAAGATTTTGATGAAGTTGTTAAAAAAGCTAACAATCAAGTAGCTGGTTTAGCAGCTTACGTATGTACTGCTTCTATAGAACTAGCAAATAAAACTTCTGATGCATTAGAAACAGGAATGGTGGCAGTTAATACTCCATTTATCTCAAATGCAGAAACTCCATTTGGAGGAATAAAACAAAGCGGATATGGTAGAGAAGGTGGGTCCGTTGGTATTAAAGATTATCTAAATATCAAATATACTCATTTAGGCTTGTCAGGATAATTAATGCCAAAAATAGCTATTGTAGACAAAATACATCAAGATGGGATCAATTTATTAAAAAACAACTCAAAGTTTGAATGTGAAATTATTGAAGATTTATCAAAAAAAAATTTGATATCTAAACTCCCTGCTTTTGACGGCATTACTCTACGCAGAGGAAAAATTGATGCTGAAATATTAGAAAAGTGCAAAAAATTAAAAGTTATTTCAAGACACGGCGTAGGATTTGATAACGTAGATATAAAATACTTAAAGAAAAATAATATTAAACTGTTAGTAACATCAACAACAACTTCAGTATCTCCATCTGAACATATAATGTTTATGATTCTGAATATTTCTAAAGGTATCGATTTTTTTGATAAAGCCGTACGTAATGGAAAATTTGGATCAGTTATGCATATGACGCACAATAATTTTGAATTATTAAATAAAAAAATTTTAATTATTGGTTTTGGTAGGATTGGAAAAAAATTAATTAAAAGATGTTTAGGCTTTGAAATGAAAGTTTATGCTTATGATCCATATGTAGAAAAAAACGTAATAGAATCTTTTGGTGGAATAAAAATTGATAACTTGGAAGAAGGTTTAAGAGAGGCAGATATAATATCTTTAAGCGTTCCTTTAACTAAAGAAACGCAAAATTTAATAACTCTTGAAAAAATGGAAATGATGAAAAAAAATTCAATTATTATTAACATATCAAGAGGTGGTATTGTAAATGAGAAAGATTTAAATGAAGCGCTTAATAAAAAAATAATTTATGGTGCTGGTCTAGATGTTTTTGAAAAAGAACCACCAGATAATAATAATCCTTTATTAAAAAATAAAAGGATAGTATTAAGTCCACATGCAGCTACTTTTACCCAGGAATGTTTATCGAAAATGAGTACAGAAACTGTTCAAAATATAATTGATTTTTTTGAAGGTCGACTAAACAATAACTCAATTGTTAAGTTATAATTAACAATCTAACGTATTTATTTTTTCCCATTCTGTTATAGGGTCTTTTTTAGAAAAAGTTTCTTTTGAATTAAAATCCTTTAATTCATTTTGTTTTAATTTTAAATAACTTGTTACATTTTTTTCACCAAAAGCAGATAATAGAGGTTCATTATTGCTTAAATGTTCCAAAGCCTCTTCTAAATCTGAAGGAAGTTTTTTTAAATTTGGATAATTATCTCCATCTGTATACATGTTGATAAATAAAGGTTGTCCAGGGTCACGTTTTTTTTCCATTCCATCAACCCCTGCCGCGATAATACCAGCTTGAAGCAAATAAGGATTAGCAGAACCATCCATTAGCCTAAGTTCAAATCGACCAGGGTCAGGTATTCTGATCATATGAGTTCTGTTATTCCCAGTGAAAGATATTTTACTTGGGGACCAAGTTGCCCCAGATGTGGTTACGGGCGCATCAATTCTACGATAACTATTTATTGATGGGTTAAAGAAAGCACTTAATGCTTCAGCCGAATTTATAATTCCACCTAAAAAATTATAAGCTAATCTTGTTAAACCTAATTTATCACCTTTGTCTAAAAATAAATTTTTATTTCCATTCCACAAAGATACATGGGCATGACAACCATTTCCTGTTAAATTTTCAAATGGCTTTGGCATAAAAGTAGCTCTAAGACCATTTTTTTCTGCAATAGATTTAACCATAAATTTAAAAAAAACATGTCTATCTGCAGTATTAAGGCTATCTGAATAATCCCAGTTCATTTCAAATTGTCCATTCGCATCTTCATGGTCATTTTGATAAGGATTCCATCCCATTTTAAGCATAGCGTCACAAATTTCTTTTATTAAATCATACTGGCGCATTAAGGCAGATTGATCATAACAAGGTTTAGGTTGAGTATCTCTACTATCAGCAATACTTGAGCCTTCAGGCTTAATCAAAAAATATTCACATTCAACACCAGATTTTAAAACCATATTATTTCGCTTCAGTTTATTAATCTGATTTTTAAGTATTACTCTTGGTGATGCTGCAACAGGTTTACCATTCATCCATAAATCAGAAGCAAGCCAACCTACTTCTTTTTTCCAAGGAAGTTGAATTAAACTATCAGGATCAGGAATAGCAAACATATCTGCATCAGCGGGCGTCATATCTAACCACGTAGCAAATCCAGCAAATCCAGCTCCATTTTTTTGCATCTCTTTGATTGCTTCCGTTGGAACTAATTTTGATCTTAGTACACCAAACAAATCAACAAAACTAATTAAGAAATATTTTATTTTTTTTTGTTTAGCTATTTTTGATAAATCTTTCGCCATGTGTTCAATTATTTATAATATTAAATCTTTGTAAAGTATTAATAAAACTAAGATTACAATAAATATTGCTAGATAAAGTCCATATTTAGATTTGGGCCAGGCCATTCTTGCCATTTTAGAAGGAACTTTATTTTTATTGCTATCGTTTTCTTCCATAATTTTTAAAAATTTAATAAAAAAAAGGGCGCTAATCAACTCTTAGCGCCCAAATTTTTTAGTATTTTATATTACCATTCGGCAATATTCTTTTTATAGTCGTTAGCTCCTGGTCTTTTTCTAGCCAACTTTTGCTGCTCTTCAGCTTCTCCAGCTCCAGTAGAAACATGGAACCAAAGCCAAAAAACTACCGCAACAGTTAACCACATCCATTCCATGCCAACCGCAGGATAAATGTCAGCTACTTGTACTCCTTCAGTCGCTGCATCAACATCTGTTGTAAGATGTTTTATCCAATCTGTTACTTGTGCCATAATTTATTCCTCTCTATATATTAATTAACCGACTGCTCTTTCGTCTTTTCTAGCCTGTTCAATTATATTGTAGTCTAGACCTGCTAACTCAACTTCACGAGGTATACGTAATTTACCTGCTCCATGAAGTATTTTAGCTAAGATCCAACCTGGCAAGAAACCAAGAACACCGAACATTATTATAGCTCCGATAAACATTCCAAGAGGATTGATTGGTGCATAATCAGTACCAACCCACATAGATCCTACACTGTATCCAGATGAAGGATATCCCCATAAAACGAAACCACAAATAATAAGACCGACAACACCAGCGTAACCGTGTACAGCTACAGCTCCTACAGCATCATCAATTTTAAATTTACGTTCAACATAATAATGTAATTTATAAGCACACCATGTACCAAAAGCTGCAATCATCATTGCTTGCAGAGGATGATATAAATCATTTCCTGCAGATGCAGTGATAATTCCTGCTAGTCCACCAGAGTAAGTCCAGAACGGATCTCCTTTAGAAACCCAGTATCCAGCCAACAATCCTCCAGATAAAGACATCAAGAAATTAAATGTAATACCACTAAGTGTAGTTGGTGTTACATAAATACTTGTTGCGGTATAGAATGTTACTCCATCTCCCAAACCATATTCTGGTCCAAGATCGAATATAGGTATATTACATGCTGCGTAGAATCCCCAGAAACCTGTGTAAATTAAAAACAACCCAATTGCTACGAACCATGGGTTTCTTGGTCCAATGTTTCTTGGTTCTCCGCTAGATGAAAATTTTCCTATACGTGGGCCTAATACAGCCAGAACTCCTAGTGCAAATCCACCAGCTATGGCATGAATTACTCCCGATGCGTACGCGTCGTGATAACCTAGTAATTTAAGCATCCAACCATCAAAGTGCCATCCCCAAGCAGCATCGATTGTCCAGAATACAGACCCAATTGCGATAGCTAAAATACCAAATGCAAAAGTTGTAATTCTTTCAATGATTGCGCCAGAGACGATTGATGCAGCAGTCCAAGAAAATAAAAGGAACGCTGCCCAAAACACACCGCTAATGTGGTCACCTAAGTTAACCGCCATTAAGTTGCTTGTAGGTACGTACCATGTAGCACTAAACAAACTTTCGTCTGTAATTAGTGCAGCACTTTCGTTCATAATTGAAGGTGCTAGTCCTGGTCCTGTTGGAAATGCCCAATAAATCCACCAACCAAAGAAAAACCAAGTTACTGTTACCAGTGGTATCAGCATTGTGTTTTTCATTAGAGTGTGTTGATGGTGTTTGTAACGTGATGCTCCAACTTCATACATACAGAATCCCACGTGAATTAAAAACATGAGTACTACTGTGATCCAGTAGTAAAATTCCGTAAAGATGGTCATTAGAGCTCCTAATCCATCAGTCATATTTTTCTCCTCCCTTAATAAAACTCCAAATAGTCTATTAGGTGCGACAAACACTACAAGTGTCTAGAGTCATTGATAGGTAATAGTTTTTTATATTAAATCAACTTCTGATTGTATTTTTATTAGAATTTTTTGTAAGCTTTTTTCAAATCAACAAGAGGGTGATTTGGAGACATTTGAAATTTAATTAGCAATTCTCTTGCAATCATATCTCTATCTTGTTGGCTGTCTGGTAATTTTATTTTTTTAGGAATAGTAACCCAGCCATTTGCATTTCTGCAAAAAACAGCTGGCCGTCCTTCTTCATATCCCATATGAACATCTTCCAGCCAATTTAAATCATCCCAACCCATATGATCAATATATTTTTTAAGAAAAGGAGTAACCTTTTTATAATCTGGCAGCAAGTTTACATCATATCGATAACCAATATGTTGACCAATCATTTTTTCTCTAGAACTCTCTTTTTCTTTTGGTTTAGAAATTTTTTTTATTTTTTTATTTTTTTTCTTAGGCATATTATCTAAATTTTATGGTAATCATCCACTCCTACAGTATGGTTTGTTCCTGTTAATGGAACTTTTGCTAAAGCAGAAGCTTCCATTGTTAACGCTGCTAAATCTTCTGGTTCTAAGGAATGAACATTAGTTTTTCCACAAGCACGAGCTAGCAATTGTAATTCTAATGCCATTGAATGCAGATAATTATAAACTCTTAACGCTGCATCATCAGGGTTTAATCTTTTTCTTAATTTTGGATTTTGTGTTGCCACACCCACTGGACAACGACCTGTATGACAGTGGTAACAATGTCCAGCTTTAACTCCCATTTCTTTTTCAAAATCAACTCCTGGGATTTCTTTATTGCAATTTAGAGCTATCATTGAGCCTGTTCCAATAGCAACCGCATCAGCGCCTAATGCCAAAGCTTTTGCTAAATCTGCGCCATCTCTAACCCCGCCAGCATAAATTAAAGTCACTTTTCCAGTTTGTCCCACATCATCCAAAGCTCTTCTTGCTTCACGAATAGCGGCTATACCAGGAATACCAGTATTGGCTGCAGCGATATGAGGTCCGGCACCAGTAGATCCTTCCATGCCATCTAAATAAATTGAATCAGGATCGCACTTTGCTGCCATACGAACATCATCATAAACTTTAGCAGCTCCTAATTTCAATTGTATTGGAACTTGATTATTTGTTAGTTCTCTTAATTCTTGGACTTTTAAAAAAAGATCATCTGGTCCTAACCAGTCAGGGTGTCTGGCTGGAGAACGTTGATCAATTCCTGATGGAAGCGAACGCATTTCAGCTACTTGGTCAGTAACTTTTTGACCCATAAGGTGACCACCCATTCCAACTTTTTGACCTTGTCCTATAAAAACTTCTATACCGTCCGCTAATTGCGCATGATGAGGATTAAATCCGTATCGTGATTGTATACATTGGTAAAACCATTTTTCTGAATATCTTCTTTCATCTGGGATCATACCACCTTCACCTGAACATGTGGCACTTCCAGCCATTGTTGCTCCTCTAGCTAATGCAGTTTTAGCTTCATAAGAAAGAGCTCCAAAACTCATTCCTGTTATATAAACAGGAATATCTAATTCGATTGGATTTTTGCAACGAGGTCCAATAATTGTTTTTGTTTCACATTTTTCTCTATAACCTTCGATAACAAATCTTGTAAGAGTTCCTGGTAAAAATACCAAGTCATCAAATGTTGGTATTTTTCTCATTAAAGCCATACCACGCATTCTGTACCGACCTAGCTGTGCTTTAATATGTATGTCGTCAATAACCTCAGGTGTAAAAATTGAATTTTGTCCTAATAAACTTTTATTTCTACCTTTTGTAACTTTAAGACTACCATTAGTTTTTTTCTTTTTAGCCATTTTAAATTGCTCCTTTTTTTTCTGACGGTTCTAAAGCATCATAGTTCCAAAGCTTTTTACCAGCTACTACTTTAGTCATTTTACTGAAATCAAAATCAGAACCTATTTCTGCGACTTTTAATTTTCTTTTTAACCAGGATATATCGTCAGAAGTTATTTTTGATTTTATAGCATCACTACCAAATGATTTAATTTTTCCACCAATAAAAATTGTTCCATCATACATAGAGTCCCCCAAGTTAATACCCGCATCTCCCAAAACAATTATTCTTCCTCTTTGCATCATAAATCCTGTAAACGCTCCAGCATCTCCACCAACAATGATAGTTCCGCCTTTCATATCAATTCCTGTTCTTGCGCCAACGCTACCTTTGCAAACTAAATCTCCACCTCGAATAGCTGCACCAAAACAAGATCCAGCATTTTTTTCGATAACCACTTTTCCTGCCATCATATTTTCAGCACAAGACCAACCAACTCTTCCTGTTATTCTTACAACTGGTCCGTCAATAGAACCAACTCCAAAATATCCGAGAGAACCTTCAAAAATTAAATTTAATTTATTTAAAATACCTACACCCAAACTATGTTTTCCTTGTGGGTTTTTTACAACTACCGAACCATAACCTTCTTTCATTAAAGAATGTAATTTGTCATTAAGTTGTGCAGCAGTTAAATCCATAGCATCAATCTCAGTTCTTTTGTTAAAATCAACGTCATGAGCGCCATAATAGAAAAAATTTTCTGCTTCTTCAGGATTAAAAAATACTTGTTGAGTTCTCCCTGTCAGAACTTCTTTATGTAATCCCATAGATTTAGATTTAGAATTTTTTAAATTTGCCATACTTTCACTTCTCCATCATAAGGATCATAGGTATCTATTTCTTGAGGCAACAAAGTCCGAATAGCTATTTCTTCAGAACCTAATGCTACCAAATCATCAGATTCATACAAAACCATTGGTTTTGCTGCCATAGTATCTTTTGCCATACCCAAGGAATCTTTTGTCGCTACTAAATAAGTGAAAACTCCATCTAGTTCTTTTAAAGAATCTTGCATGCCATCTTTTAAAGATGCACCATTTCTCATTTTTTGAGCTAGGTACACCGCAATAAGTTCTGAATCACATTCTGACATAAAACGCATTCCTTTATTTTCAAGAGCTCTTCTATTATTCCAGTAATTTGTTAATTGACCATTGTGAACTACGGATACATCACTAAATGGATATCCCCAGAAAGGGTGAGCTGAGCGTATATCAACACCAGACTCAGTAGCCATTCTTGAATGTCCGATTGCATGTGTTCCTTTTATTTTATCTAATCCATATTGTTTAGATACAACGCTTGCATCCCCAATATCTTTTACTAACTCTAAACTTTTGCCAAGAGATAGTATTTCTGTCATGTCTACACTTTCAATTTTTTTAGAAAATTCCATCAAATCTTTGTCATATTTTATGCAATATCTAAATGAATATGGTGTTAACTGAGCATCGTTAACTATACTTCCACCGAGATCTCTGATGTGTTTGTCTACTTCTTTTCTTCTTGCGTCATAAACTGATTTTTCTTCATTGACGGCTGTACTTCCTTCTGCAACATTTTCTCCAACCTTAAAGCGCATTATATAATCTCCTTGATTATTACCCTTTCCATATAATGCAAATCCTGTTGAATCCGGACCTCTATGTTTAAGAGCCTGCAACATATCTTGTAGTTCCTTACCGATATTTACAGTTTTCCCTTTATGAATTAGTCCAGCTATTCCACACATAATTTATTTCCTTTTTTAAGACTATGGTAAACAATCCAAATAGGTATCAAGATCCCATTGCGTAGTAGCGCCTAAGAATTTTTCCCATTCATCATTTTTATACCAATGAAAAACTTTGTACATTTCATCAGGCATTGCTGATTTAATCACTTCATCTTCTGCTAATCTGTCTAAAGCCTCTCCTAAACTTAATGGAAGTTTTTTGACATCTTTACCTGCTTTTTTAGCTTCATACATACTTCTAGATTCAGGCTTAGATGGTGTTAGTTTTTTTGAAATACCATGATCACACGCTTTTAATAAAGCTGCACCTAAAAGATATGGATTATGCATAGAGTCAACTGATCTATACTCAAATCTTCCAGGAGCTGATACTCTTAAACCACAAGTTCTGTTTTGGTATCCCCAATCAGCATAAACTGGAGCCCAGAAACCTTGATCCCAAAGTCTTCTGTAAGAATTAACTGTTGAAGATCCTAATGCAGTTAAAGCAGGCAAGTGTTCCATTATTCCAGCAATGGACTGTAAACCAATTTTACCTGGTAGTTGCATATCTTTAGTATCAGGCATGAAAGTATTTGTGCCTCCCTGCACATAACCAAACACTTCTTCTACTCCAGGTAATTTTTTATTACCTAATTTGTTTGTTACAACTTTTCCACCTTTCCATAAAGACATGTTTGTATGGCAACCACTTGCAGATACACCCATAAAAGGTTTTGTCATGAAGCATGCTATTAAATTATGTTCTCTAGCAACTTGCGCACAAATTTGTCTGTAAGTAGAAAGTCTATCAGCGTTTCTTAAAACATTATCGTATGTCCAGTTTAATTCTAATTGTCCTGGAGCATCTTCATGGTCACCTTGAATCATATCTAAACCCATGGCTGAAGCGTACTCAATTACTTTCATAAACACAGGTCTTAATGATTCAAATTGATCAATGTGATAACAGTATGGTTTAGAAAAACCTGATCCAGTAGGGGTTCCGTCAGAATTTTTTGTTAACCACATCATTTCAGGTTCAGTTCCAACTCTCAATTCTAATCCATGTTTTTTCTCAAATTCATCCATAAATATTCTGAGATTTCCTCGGCAATCAGAGGTTAAATGTCCTCCTGGATTTTGTCTTTCTTCTCTGTTTCTAAAACATGTAACAAAAACTCTTCCAATTCTTTTATCCCAAGGTAATTGACAGAAAGTTTCAGGATCAGGTATACCAACAAGTTCCATAGCTTCAGGGCCGTAACCGATATAATTTTTGTGTCTGTCTACAAATAAGTTGGCAGTAGATCCATAAACTAATTGAAAACCTTTTTCTGCAGTTCTTTCCCAATGGTCTGCGGGAATTCCTTTACCAACAACACGTCCTGTTACAGATATAAATTGGTAATAAATGTATGTAATTCCTAATTCGTTAATTTTTTCTCTAACTTTTTTAACTAACTTATCACGTCCTGGCTGGTTAACGTGCTTTTCTAGATCTGTCATAAAACCAATCCTCCCTCAAAGATTTATGTTTGAACTTTTTACTTGGAAATATGTTAGCTGAAAAACAAATTCCCGTCCAGATTTAGCTCCAAGGAAATGGACTGCTAGATACTGGGTGTAATTGACCTTTCGCGTATCGATTGAATCTAAAAGGTTTTAATAATGTGCTTTCTTTTCCTAAAATTTCATCAGAAACAAGATCTCCTACTCCAATCATTTTGTAACCGTGGTTTGAGTCAGCTATTATGTAAACATTTTCACAAAATTTATCAAAGATTGGAAAAGAATCTGGTGTGAAGCAACCTAGTCCTCCAGACGGACCCTTGTGGTAAGTTTTTATTTTTCCTTTAAATCTTTTTTGACAATGTGCCAAAGCAGAACACCACATATGAGCAAATTCCGGCGTTGTTTGATATTCTGGAGAAGCAGGACCATAAGGATCAACTTTTACATCATCCACAGGTCTCATGATTTTGTAAGGAGCTGAACCTCCTTGAACACCTTTAAAATTAAAGTCTGGTTTGTAATATATTCCCCACATTTTATCAGTAATTAATGAACCATCAACATCTGAAAATAAGTGTGCATCACTGTCAACATGAATTACCGGTGGCATTTTACCATCATCAGTTTTTTGCATGTTTGGGTCTACTCCCAAAACACCTTCTGTTAACATCCAATATATCCACATTGGATAATCTTTATGAGTTTTACCTTTTTCATCTTTAATTGAAATTTTTTTAGGAAGTTCAAGCATATCCCAAAAGCTTTTTACCCAAGGACCAGCACCAACAATTACTTGCTCGCAATCAATAGTTCCTTTTGAAGTTACAACTCCAGTTACTGCTTTACTATTACTTCCTCTTTTAAAACCTGTAACTTCTGCTCCCGTTATAATTCTTACACCAAAACTTTCTGCTTTATTTGCTAATCCATAAATTGAAGCTGTGTTGTTCGCGTAACCACCTCTTTTTTCATGCAAAACAGAAGTAATTCCTTTTGCTTGCCAATCATGAAACATATTTTTCATATATTTCATTGAGTCATCTTTTCCTTCAATAAATTCGGATTCATAACCAATTGATTTTTGTTGATCATAAATACTTGCAACATCTTTATGCATACTTTCTGGACTTATCTGCATATATCCAACAGGGTGATAACTAAAATTTTTTGGGTCACTTTCCCAAACTTTAACACTGTGCATCATTAATTCTCTCATAGCAGGTTGAAAATAATTATTTCTAACAACTCCGCATGCAACACCACTTGCTCCAGATGCAATTCCACTTTTATCTAAAACAACAATATCGTTGTTTGCAGAATTACCATTTTTTTTCTTAAGTTTTTCTGATAGGTGCCAAGCTGTACTTAAACCGTGTATTCCAGCACCTATTACTACAAATCTTGCTTTTTTTGGAAATGCCATATTATGATTTTACTTTCGTTTTTTCTGGATCATAAAAAGGAAATTTAACTACTTTTGCAGTTATTCTTTTTTGATGACCATCAATTTTTCCAACCTCAACTTTTGTTCCTATTTCTGAATATTTAACATCCATTCTGCAAAGAGCAATATTCTTATTTAGCACAGGGGATATCATTCCGCTTGTTATAACGCCCACAGTAGCTCTTCCTACGTGTACTCCATCTCCATTAGCAGCTTGTTCCTTACCTATTAATTCTAAACCAACAAGTTTTTTTTGAGGAGAAGTTTTTCTTTTTACTAAAGCGTCTTTTCCGACAAAGTCATCTTCCTTAGTTTTTAGCGCAACAGAAAAACCAATACCTGCTTCAAACGGATCGGTTTGGTCATTAAATTCAAAACCACCAAAAATTAATCCAGCTTCGATTCTGACCATGTCTAAACCTTCAAGTCCCATCGGAGAAATTCCTAAATCTTTACCGCACTCCCAAACTTTATCCCAAACCTCAGGAGCATCTTTTGGATGACACCATAATTCAAAACCCAATTCACCAGTATATCCAGTCCTTGAAACCATTAATGGTGTTCCTAAATGATCTCCAATTCTTCCTATTGAAAATCTAAACCATTGAAGTTCATTTATCGTTGGTTGAGCAGGCGGAGTCCAAACAAATTTTTCTAGAATTTTTCTACTATTTGGCCCTTGAACAGAAATATTATGGATTTGATCTGTTGAAGATTTTACCCATGCTTTGTAATTTTTTTTCTTTGCCAATTCTCTTAGCCACTCACCACCATATTCCTGACCACCAATCCATCTAAACATTTCTTTACCAAGGCGAAATACCGTACCATCGTCTACCATACCGCCGTGTTCATAACACATGGCAGCATAACTCACCTGTCCAATTGAAAGTTTTTTAACATTTCTTGTTAGAGCATATTGCATTAAGCTCTCTGAATCTGGTCCAACTATTTCAAATTTTCTTAAAGGAGATAAGTCAATGGCGACAGCTTTTTCTCTACACGCAGTATACTCTTTAATAGTTCCATAATTTGTATAATTATTTGCAAGCCAATAACCATTATAGTCAATAAAATTTCTAGTAAGTTTGGAAGTTTTTTTGTGAAATCCAGTTTCTTTAGTCAATTTTGGCTCCGAATCTGTCTTCATTCTGAATGCTACCGCTTTTGAAAATTCTTTTTTCTTATCATAAACTCTAACAAAAATATCAGTTGGATCCCACCCATTACAATCATCAATATCACTTGGACATGCAGTAGTTCCACAAGTTAAGTCTTTTAATGCACGGAATAATACATAATCTCCGGGTCTAGCCCAAGATTCCCCCCCAATCACAGCATTTTGTGCATTAGCTATAGTATTAAAAAAAAGATTTATAGCAGGCCAACCCTTTCTTTTTTCAATCTCATACTTTTCTAAAGCTTTATTTAAATTATCACTACAGTTTGCATGACCGAAATATCCTGCATCCTCATAGTATTTTGATGTACAGGCTAAATTAAAAGTATCATGTCTTCCAACCGTATCCCTTACCACTTCAATCATTGGATCTTGGTCCATATCAAAAAATTTTGAAAACAAACCAGGCGTAGGATAAAGGGCTCCCATAAATGTTCTTGTTGTTAATGGATCTAATCCTCGTTCAATTCCTTTTTCTAATTTTGCTGTATCAAAAGCTAAAAAATCAGAACACTGTCTTCCAAAAGGATTTATAATTTGAATATAATCTCCTTTCTTAACTTGGTATTCGGTAGCTGTGCTATGCTCAATAAGTATTTCATTAAGTGGATCTACCAAAGGTTCAGGAATATTTGGTTTATCTTTATATTTATTTGGTTTTGAACGTTTAACCATCAAAAGCAAATCCGTAGGTGGGTTTTGCTCATCTATTTTCATGGCATTACCAGGGGCAGAAAATATACAGGTACATTTGTCTTTAGAAACTAAATTTACTTTTTCTCCTGCTTCAGAATCGTCATTAAATAAAATCGAAGCTTTTGCTTTTCCAACATCTAAATTTCTTTTCTTCAAAGCGCTTGCCGCTTGAAAAGCACTTTCATTTTTGTCAGATAAAATTTGCTTTATGTTTTTTGGATCGTTTTTTTCTTTGAGTCCTAATAAACTACAGTCAGGTTTTCCATCTTTGTTAAAAACAATTATTTCACATTTTTGTTTTCCTTCTGTGTCAGTTATTTCAATTTTATCATCAGGATCTAAAGTGATTATAGAAAGCCCTCCACCTCTTACTAAATACCTTTCAACTCCTGGTGGTAATGATCTAAGCCCAGGATCCTTGATATCCATGCTTGTTAAAACTTTGTCCATTAATAAAACACTATATCAGCACCAAAAATTGACGCAATCTACATTGACTCATCATGACCCAAACCATACAATTTTGCTTATATAATATTAATATTATTATGGGGGAAAAAATGAGAAAACTAATATCTCTTTTATCTGCAATAGTAATTTCTTTTGTTAGTTTCACAGGAATTGCTCTTTCAGCGGATAGTAAGAAACCCATTGTAATCCCAACGCACAATTGGTCAAGCCAAGTTGTTATGGCTTACGTGATTGGTGGAATTTTTAAAGAAATGGGAAACAATGTAGAATATGTCCCAGCTGACTCACAAGCGGTTTACGAATCAATTCGTATTGGCGATGTAACTATATCGCATGAAGTTTGGGAATCTGCTTTTGGTAAATCATTTACTACAGCTTTAGATAAAGGTGGTTTACTTGACTGGGGAGATCACGAAGCAAGAACTCTTGAAGATATGGGGTATCCAAACTGGGTTGCTAAATTATGCCCAGGTCTTCCAGATTGGAATGCTTTAAAAAACAAAGATTGCGCTAAGAACTTTGTAACACCTGACTCAGGTGGAAAAGGACGAATGTTAGAAGGTCCGCAAACTTGGCACGGAGATTTAATTCCTCAAAGAATTGAAGCTTTAGGTTTAGGAGATCTTTGGACAGTTAAATTTGCTGGAAGCGCAGATGCACTTTGGGCAGAACTTAAAGCAGCTAAAAAAGAAGGAAGAGGAACTATAATATTCAACTGGACACCAAACTTTACAGATGGTGCTGGTTTTACATTTATAGACTTCCCTCCTTACACTGCTGGATGTAGACCAGAAGATGGTGGAGACGGAAAATGCGGTTCACCAGATGGTTATTTGAAAAAGGCTGTAAATGCAGACTTTCCAAAAACTCATCCAAAAGCTGCGGCTATGTTCAAGAAGCTTTCATTTTCAACAGGTCAAATTGGTGCAATGGCATCGTTAGTTGACCTTGACGGAATGACTCACGAAGATGCAGCTAAAAAATGGCTAAAAGACAACAAAAAAGTTTGGAAAGCTTTTATTAAATAAATAAGGATTAAAGCTACAAATTATAATCTCTCCCGATATTATGTCGGGAGAGATTTTTTTTTTATATAATTTTGTGTAAAATGGACCAATGAAAAAATATATCTTTTATATAATTTTAGGTTTTTTAATTACGACCTCAACATTAGCTCGAAAGACGGGTTGTGAAGGAAATTGTGTAGATGGTTTTGGTAAATGGACTTATACAGACAAAACAACTTATGAAGGGAATTGGGTTGGTACAAAAAAAAATGGTCAAGGAACTGAAATTTGGCCCAATGGATATATTTATAAAGGAGAATTTAAAAATAGTGAGTGGAACGGACAAGGAATTCTAACCTTTCCAAATGGTGCAACTTATGAAGGAGAATGGGCCAATGGTTTCATGAATGGAAAAGGAACGTTTACTTGGTCTGATGGAACACAAAAAACAGGAATTTGGAAAAACGGTGAATTACAAGAATAATTAAAATAATGCTACAAGATAAATATTTAAATAAATTAAGGGAGTTGCCCGAACCAGTTAGACAATTTGGTGGTCTTGTTACTATAACATTTATCGTAATTTTATCTTTTGCCATTTTAAATATTTTTTGGGGTGGAGGTGATGAATTAGTTAGAAAAATGAAATTAGAAGAGGAAAGAATTGCACAAGAAAAAAAACTAAGCAAACTGATTTCAAGCCTTCCACCAGGTATTTTAGTACCCTATGAAGGAACTAAAGGCCATAAATTGTCCGAAGAACAACACGAAGTAGTTTGCAAGGCAACAAAAATTGTATCCCAGCGTTCTGTTATGGGGGCTAATTTAATAAATTTTAAAGCTAAACACATATATACTATTAACGGTAATGATATTAAAGAAACATTTGTTAAGTGGGACAAAGAGAAAAATAAATGCTTCGCTGGTTATGTTGTAACTGGAAGCAATGTTGGAGTAAATGAAACTATCACTGTTAGTGGAGAGGTTTTAAGTTTTTTTAATACCGGAATTGATACAAGAGTTTATTTTATTAAAAATTTTTAAGGGGGTAAAACAACAATTATATAGATTTTATTTTTACTAAATTTCATATAATTTGTTAAAAGATTATGGCTGATGCGGTAATTAAATGCGATTCTGTATATAAAATTTTTGGAGCAAATGCCAAAAAGATGCTTCAAGAAGCAAATGGAAATGTGGATGCAAAAACATTCCAAGAAAACGGATGTATAGTAGGTGTGAACAATGCTTCTTTTGAGGTTTCAAAAGGAGAAATGTTGGTTGTTATGGGGTTGTCTGGCTCAGGAAAATCTACATTATTAAGGTGTATTTCTAGATTAACAGACGCCACAGATGGAAAAATTTATATAGAAGGCCAAGATTTACTTTCATTAAAAAACAAAGAATTAATTGAACTCAGAAGAAATAAAATGGGAATGGTCTTTCAAAGTTTTGCTTTACTTCCACACAAAACAGTTTTGGAAAATATTGCTTTTCCACTTCAAATTAAAGGAATTAAAACTGAAGATAGTATTAATAAAGCTCTGGATATGGTTAAACTTGTTGGACTTGAGGGAAGAGAAAATTATTTTCCAAGAGAACTTTCAGGTGGGCAACAGCAACGAGTAGGTATCGCTCGATCATTGGCTGTTGAACCAGATATTTGGTTTCTAGATGAACCTTTTTCTGCACTGGATCCATTAATTAGAAAAGAAATGCAAGATGAATTTTTAAGACTTCAAGAAAAATTAAAAAAAACAATCATGTTTATTACTCATGATTTTGACGAAGCACTAAAACTGGCTGATCGTATCGCAATTATGAAAGATGGAATAATTGAACAGTTAGATACCCCAGCCAGAATTGTATTAAATCCAGCAACAGAATATGTAAAAAAATTTACTGAAGAAGTACCTAGGGAAAAAGTTTTAAAAATAGAAGATGTAATGGAAAAACCAAATAAAGAAAATTTAAGTGATTTAAAAGTTTCAAAAGACGAGATAATTGAAAATGTGGCTGAAAAAATTTTAACTCAAGAAAAATCAGTAGCTGTCACTGATGAAAGCAATAAGATTGTTGGAACGGTTCGTCCTTCGAAAATAATTCATACTGTTTTTGGAGGAAGAAAAAATAACAGTTAAATATGGAATTATTAAAAAAATATCCAAAATTATTTCAATGGTTCTTTTTGTTAATTGTATTTTTTGCTTTATGCTTTGCAATTGATGTTCCTGAAACCTACAAATTTATAAGAGGTCAAGCGGAATTCATTAAAGACCCCAACCAAAGTACCTACACACTATTTGGCAAAGAAGTAAGATATTATGCATTTGATGTCTTGTGGAGACTACCTCCTTTACTTGGATGGTTACCTATTTGGGTAAATGACTCTTTGTTTTTCTTATTGAATGAATGGATGCCAATGGAGTTTTGGAATGAAGATCTTCAAGAATACAAAACTCGACCTTTAGTACTACAAATAACAAGAAATATAACTGCACTTATGACATTTCTTATTGAATTGATTAGAGAAATTTTACTAGGCGGTGTTAAGACAGTTGTTGCATTTACCAGTTGGGATTGGATAGATAAAAATCCATGGGCAGAACTGCCAGGTTTACCTTGGACAATCGTTGCAGCGGGTGCGGTAATATTAGGTTACAAACTGAGTGGCAAGGGTCTAGCTATATTTGCTGGTTTAGTCATGGTTTATATTTCCGTATTTGGTCAATGGAAACCTTCAATGCAAACACTTTCTTTTATATTAGTAGCGGCACCACTTTCTTTCATATTTGGTTTGACTTTAGGTGTTATGGCTTACAAGAGTAAACGTGTTGAGAAAGCTTTATATCCATTACTCCTAGTGATGCAGACCATGCCACAATATGCCGTTCTAGTTCCTGCAATGGTTCTGTTTGGTATTGGAGATCATGCAGCAGTTATTATAACAATGGTTGTTGCTATTCCGCCAATGATCTTATTAACTTTGTTAGGGCTTAGAGCAGTATCTCCTGAAGTTATTGAAGCTGGCAAAATGAGTGGATGTAATAATTGGCAATTAATGACCAAAGTATTAATTCCAACTGCACGAAGAGACATTTTAATTGGAGTGAACCAGGTCATAATGGTGTGTTTCTCCATGGCGGTTATTGCAGCTTTTATAGGCGCTAAAGGATTAGGATGGAATTTATTGTTAGCCTTAAATCAATTGAATATTGGATTAGCATTGGAAGCTGGACTGTGTATTAGCATGATTGCAATCTTGTTAGATAAAATGTCTTTGGCTTGGGCAAATAAACAAGAAGATTATTTTGGTAACCTGACGTTTTTTCAGCGTTATAAAAATACATTATTTTTTGCTGGCGCCGTATTGATCGGAATTATACTTTCGTACGTTGGCTCTTTTTATCTTAAAGATGGTTATAATTATTTATACGAGGTACCTCACAATAAAGGAATATCAACAGCAGCTTTTTGGAACAAAGGTGTTGATTGGATTTGGGATACTTTCTTTCAAACTTTAAAAATATTTAATACTTGGTTAATAACAGAAGTTCTTCAACCAATGAGAGCCTTGTATCTAAGAATGCCAGCAGTTGCTACTGTGGTATTAGTTGTTGGGGCCGGTTATATAATTGGTGGAATTCGTTCAGCTTTGGTAACTGCTGGATTAGTATTATTTATAGCGTTAAGTCCATGGTGGGATAGAGCTTTAGTCACAACATACATGGCAACTTTTGGAGTTATTGCATCTTGTACAATTGGATTAACTGTTGGAACTTTATGTCAACAAAATAAATATACCACAAAATTTATGTTAGCAGTTTGTGATATTTTTCAAACATTTCCTTCTTTTGTATATTTAATTCCAGTAATGATGCTTTTTGGAGTTACAGATACATCAGTATTAATTGCGGTAATTGTTTACGCAACTATACCTGCTACAAGGTACACTATTGAGGGATTAAGAAGTGTTCCACCTGCTTTGCATGACGCTGCCTCAATGTCTGGTGTAACGAAATTTCAAAGATTAATAAATATAGAATTTCCAATAGCATTTCCTCACATGATGCTTGGTGTAAACCAAACAATAGTATTTGCTCTGTTTATGGTAATAATCGGCGCATTTATTGGAACAGAAGATTTAGGACAATATATTCTAAAAGCTTTATCTGATAAAGCAGGAGGAGGAAAAGGATTAATACTTGGTATTTGTGTCGCTTTCATAGCTCTGATATTTGATAATTTAATTAGAACTTGGGTACAAAAAAGAAAAAAACATCTAGGTATAGATTAAAATTTAGAAAAATAATCTATTTTTTTGATTGATTTAAAAAAGTTTTTGAAGAATCGTCCATTGCAGAAGCCCATGGGGTGTGATGAATTGGTGCAATTGATCCAGTCACTGGGGATGAAAAAGATTTATTCCTATAAGTCATAATATCTTCTACTTTATGATGTTCCCATTCTTTAAAATGTTTTCTTATTAATTCAAAATCAATTTTTGGATAATCAGATAATCCATGAAGTTCTTTAGTATATTCAGTTTGAAAATCTATCATATGATCAGGATTTTCTAATTTTTCTTCCATAGCAACCCATTTATCTATATCTTTTTTGATTTCTGAACTACTTGGAATTTTAATTTTACCCATTATTACATCTCTTGCATACCAAGCCTGACAATCAAACATGTTAAAGGTATGAAATTGGTCCTGCATACCCAAGTAAAACAATTTATGATTATTTTCCCAAACTACACCTTTATACAATTTTGGTGGATATAATCTGTTTCTAGTTTTTAGTTTAAGGTCTTCAGTTAAAAAAGGGAAGTGATGAAGATAACCTGAGCATAAAATTATTGCATCAGCTTCTTGTTTGTGACCATCTTTAAAGATTGCTTTATTTCCTTCTAATCTGTCTAAATAATGGACTTCCTTCATTCCTTTGGGCCATTTAAAACCCATTGGGTTATTTCTATAACCTATAGTCACACTTTTTGCTCCATATTTATGACATTGAAGAGCAACATCTTCAGCTGAATAACTACTTCCTAAAACAATAACATTTTTACCTCTGAATTCTTCTGCGTCTCTAAAATCGTGCGAATGTAGTATTCTTCCTGGAAAAGATTTCATTCCCGGATATTCTGGAATAAATGGAACAGAGAAGTGTCCTGTAGATACTACTATGTAATCAAATGTATCTTTTGAAAATTTATCATTTTTTTTATCATGTGAAGTTACTTCAAAATTTTTTCCATTATAAATTACAGCCATAACGGTTGTGTTAAATCTTACTTTGTTTTTAAGATTCCCTTTTTTTACTCTACCAATTATATAATCATACAAAACTTCTCTTGGTGGAAATGATGGAATTGGTTTTCCGAAATGTTTATCAAACGAATAATCAGCAAATTCTAAACATTCTTTAGGACCATTTGACCAAAGATATCTATACATGCTGTTAGGAACAGGGTCTCCATATTGATCAGATCCAGTTCTCCAATTGTAGTTCCACAATCCTCCCCAATTTTCTTGTTTTTCAAAACAAACTATTTGAGGTATTTTTTCTCCTTTTTTTTCAGCTTGCTCAAAAGATCTTAACATCGAAAGACCACAAGGACCCGTTCCAATAATTGCTACTTTTGTCATTAAATTTTCTCCACCTATAAATAAATTTGTAAATTTATTTTACTAACAAAATAGAAAAAATTGAAGTAGTATTTTATAATGTCCAATTTTAATTGGGGTTACCCCAATACAGTTTGGTTTGGTAATGGTAGAATTAAAGATTTACCAAAAGCCTGCAAAGTATTGGGTATAAAAAACCCTTTATTCGTTACAGATAAAGATCTAGCAAAAGCAAAAATGGTGGAAGATACTCTTGAAATAAATAAAAGAGCTAAATTACCTACAACTATTTTTTCAGACTTAAAAGGAAATCCCTTGGGAAGCCAAGTAAAAAAAGGAGTTGATACATTTAAAAATGGTAATCATGATGGAGTTATAGCTTTCGGAGGAGGTAGCAGTTTAGATGTTGGTAAATCAATCGTATTACAGGCTGCGCTTAATAAACCACTTTGGGACTTCACAGATGGAGGATCTTTTTGGAATGAAAACAATTTTTCTGAATCTATGGCAAAAAATAAAATTGGAAATCCAGATAATTTAAAACCTTTTATAGCGATTCCTACTACAGCTGGAACTGGTTCAGAAACATCAAGAGCAGCAGCAATAATTAATGATGAAACAAGAGTTAAAAAAATTGTTTTTCATCCGAGAATGTTACCAACATTAACCATTCTTGATCCTAAACTTACGGTGGGTATGCCAGCGTTTTTAACTGCAGCAACCGGAATGGATGCGTTTGCTCATAACCTGGAAGCATATTGTGCGCCTGGTTATCACCCAATGGCAGATGGCATAGCTTTAGAAGGAATGTCATTAATTAAAAAATGGTTAGCTGTCGCAGTTAACGAAGGAGAAAATCTAGAAGCAAGAGGGCACATGATAACGTCTTCAAGCATGGGAGCAACAGCTTTTCAAAAAGGACTAGGAGCTATTCATTCATTGAGTCATCCAGTTAACTCTTTATTTAATGTTCATCACGGCCTTTCAAATGGAATTTTTATGCCGTACGTTCTTACTTTTAATAGACCAATTATAGAAAATAAAATAGCAAAACTTAGTGAGTATCTAGACTTAAAAGAAGCGTCATTTAATTCATTCGTTGATTGGGTTGTGGAATTAAAAGAACAAATTAAAATTCCACATACAATTTCAGAATCTGCAAAAATAAATGATCAAGATATCGAAAAAATGTCCCCGATGGCTTTAGATGATCCGTGCACACCAGGTAATCCAAAAAAGCTTGTTTTAGATGATATGGTCTCGATGTATGAGCATAGTGTTCAAGGAAAGTTGTTTTAAATTATTTTTTTAAAATTTTCGTAAATTGTTTTGGCGCTACTGTTAAACAAATTTAAATTTTGTTCTACATCTTTTTTAAATTTTTCAAGAGCATTATCTCCTAAAGTTTTTTCTAAAGCTGATTTGTATTCTGGTACGCACGCCCATTCAGGAACAGTTTTATTAGTTTGTTCAACATGAAACTGTAATCCAAACGCCTTGTCGAACGAAAAAGCTTGAACTTTACATTCAGGGGAACTTGCTAATAGATTTGTATTAGCAGGCAAATCGTATGCTTCATAAGAATGCCATTGTAAAACTTTTAAATCTTTGTTTAGTCCTTTAAATAAAGACTTATCATCTGTTACAGAAACTTTTAAAACTCCAATTTCTGGTGCTTTCATTTTTCTAACTTTACCTCCTACAGCTTCACTAAGAAGTTGAGCTCCAAGACATAAACCCAGATAAGGCTTTCTATTTATACAAGCAAACTTATGAATTGCTTCTTTTTCAGGTTTTAACCAAGGATAGGTTTCTTCTTGCCATGTATCCATTGGGCCTCCCATAACAATCATTGCATCATATAGGTCTAGACTTGGTATTTTTTCATTTTCATCTAACTCCACAGTATCTATTTTAATATTGTCTTCCTTCATAAATTTAAGGAAAATACCTGGATGTTCGATATTAATATGTTGTAGAACCAAAAATTTCATATGAATAAATTAAAACTATTAATTGTTGAAGGCAATACAAAAGAAGAAAATATAAACTTCGGTAATGCAGGTTGTGTACCTCAAGCACAAAATTTTAAAAAACATCTTCAAAAAATAGAACCAAATAGCGAAATAGATATCGTAGAACCTTTAGACGATAATTCTATTTTAAAAATTATTTCTTCTTTAAAAAAATATGACGGTGTAGTTTTAACTGGAAGCACTTTACGCTTGAATGAAGATATTAAAGAAGTAAAAAAACATATAGAATTTGCACAAACATGTTTTAAGTATGAAAAAAAAATATTTGGAGCTTGTTGGGGTTTGCAAGTAACTGTTATGGCTGCAGGAGGCAAATGCAGAGTATCTCCCAGTGGGCCACATATTGGTATTGCGCACGACATAGAACTAACGGAAGCAGGAAAAAAACATAAAATATATTCAAACAAACCAAAAAAATTTACTACACCAGCCTTTAACTATGACGAAGTAGAAATACCACCAAAAGATTCAATTCTATTAGCGAGTGATAAAATAAATAAATTTCAAGCACTTCATTTTTACGTAGGAAAATCTGAAGTGTGGGGATTACAATATCATCCAGAAATACCTTATGACTACATGATTAAACTAATCAAACATAGATCAAAAGCAATGCTAGAAAAAGATATTTTTAAGAATCAAGATGCAATTAATCAGCATATTAATTCCATAGAAAAAGCTAAATTAAATTTAAGTGACGATGCAAGAACAACTGAATTAAAAAACTGGATTAACTATTTAAAAAATTAAAACAAACCCTCTATATCTCCATTATCATTTAATTTTATAGAGTCGGCTGCAGGTATTCTAGGAAGGCCAGGCATAGTCATAATAGCTCCACATATCACAACAATAAATTCTGCCCCGCTTGATAATCTTACTTCCCTAATTTGCAATATATGTCCTGATGGTGCTCCTTTTAATTTAGGATCTGTAGAAAAACTATACTGTGTTTTTGCTATACAAACTGGGAATTTAATAAATCCAGCTTGTTCTATTTTTTTAATTTGTTCTTTAATTTTTTCATCAACCTCTATTGCTTTAGCCCCATATATTTCTTTTGCGATGGCTTCAATTTTTTTTAGAATAGAAATTTCTGCTGAGTACAAAAATTTAAAAGTATTTTTTTTTGTTTTATTACATAGCTCAACTACATTGTTAGCAAGATCTTTTGCTCCTTCGCCACCCTTTGCCCAATGCATGCAAAGACTTACTTTAACACCAAGTTTGGCGCAGTATTCTTCTATAATTTTAACTTCTTTATTTGTATCGGTAATAAAATGGTTAATAGCTACAACAACTTCTAAGCCAAACTTTTTAATATTTTGAATGTGTCTTTCAAGATTTGGCAAACCTTTTTTTAAAGCTTCCAGATTTTCATTTTTTAAATTTTCTTTTTCTATTCCTCCATGCATTTTTAAAGCTCTGATTGTAGCAACTAAAACTACACAACTTGGCTTAATGTTTGCTTTTCTACATTTTATATTTAAAAATTTTTCTGCACCAAGATCCGCCCCAAAACCTGCTTCTGTAACAACATAATCGGATAATTTGAGAGCTGTTTTTGTTGCAATTATAGAATTGCAACCGTGAGCAATATTTGCAAAAGGTCCACCATGAATAATTGCAGGATTATTTTCAAGTGTTTGTGTTACGTTTGGTCTAATTGCATCTTTTAATAAAACAGTCATGGGTCCGTGAGCATTTAAATCTTTTGCATAAATTGGTTTTTTATCTTTAGTGTAAGCAATGGTAATATTTCCTATTTTTTCTTCAAGTTCTTTTAAATTATTTGATAAGCAAAAAATTGCCATTACTTCAGAGGCAACGGTAATATCAAAACCATCTTCTCTCGGAATGTTATTTTTAAGTTTACCAAGATTAATATTAATTATTCTTAGTGCTCTGTCATTTAAATCTACAACACGCTTCCAAGTAATATTATTTGGATCGATATTAAGTTTATTTCCCCAATAAATATGATTATCAATTAGAGCTGATAATAAGTTATGTGCAGAAGTTATAGCGTGAAAATCACCAGTAAAGTGTAAATTAATTTGTTCCATCGGAACAACCTGGGCATATCCTCCACCTGCTGCGCCACCTTTCATTCCAAATGAAGGTCCTAAACTTGGCTCTCTTAAGCAAACTATTGTTTTTTTTCCTATTTTATTTAATCCATCGCTTAATCCTACTGATGTTGTCGTTTTACCTTCACCCGCTGGTGTTGGAGTTATTGCTGTTACTAAAATCAAATTTCCTTTTTTTTCTTTTAATTTATCTACATACCCTAGGTTCAATTTTGCTATATGGCGTCCCATTGGACTGAATGCCGCTGGCTCGTCAGGAACGTTCACTTTTTCAAGCACATCCCTAATTGGCTTCATTTTAGCCTCTCTTGCGATTTGAATATCAGATTTTATCATGCTAATCGCACTCCTATATCTAAAAAATTATATTATGTACACATTTTATTTTTAGGGTCTTTTACAATTTATTTGGGTTATATAAGATTATAATAATGCAAAAATATTCAATATTTAGCTTAATAAAGAATGCCTTTACCAATCATCAGAATTGGGAGGTAGCTTGGAAAGATCCTGTTCCTAAAAAAGAGTATGACATTGTAATTGTTGGAGGGGGAGGGCATGGACTCGCCACCGCCTATTATTTAGCTAAAGAACACAAAATTACTAATGTAGCGATTTTGGAAAAAGGATGGATTGGCGGAGGTAATGTTGGAAGAAATACTACAATACTAAGATCAAATTATATGTGGGATGCCAATGGTTTATTTTATGAATATGGAATGAAACTTTGGGAAAATTTATCACAAGAATTAAATTATAACGTTATGTATTCACCAAGAGGCATTATTAATCTTGCTCACTCTGACGCACAATTAAACACATATTCTCGAAGAGGAAATTCTATGCGATTGAATGGTATTGATGCAAAAATGCTAGGTAGAGAAGAGTTAAAAAAAATAATTCCTTTTGCAGATTTCACTTCATCAGCAAGATTCCCAATTTTTGGAGGTTTAATGCAGCCTCGAGGAGGAACAGCAAGACATGATGCAGTAGCTTGGGGGTACGCAAGGCAAGCAGACTCAATGGGGGTCGATATAATTCAACATTGTGAAGTTACAGGATTTGATATTGTGAATGGAAAATTACAAGGGGTACAAACTTCTAGAGGAAATATTAAAACAAAAAAAATAGGTCTGTGTGTAGCTGGTAGTACTTCCTTACTTGCTGAAAAATTAAATATGAAACTACCTATAGAGTCCCATGTATTACAAGCTTGTGTATCAGAACCAGTAAAACCTTTTCTTGATCACGTCGTAACTTTTGGAGCGGGTCATTTTTATTGCAGTCAATCAGACAAAGGTGAAATGGTTATGGGTGGAGACTTAGACGGGTATAATAGTTATGCGCAACGAGGAAATTTACCAACCCTTCAACATGTTTTATCTGAAGGTGTAGCTATGTTTCCTAACCTAAGTAGATTAAAAATGTTAAGGACCTGGGGAGGAATCATGGATATGTCTATGGACGGATCGCCTATAATAGATAAGACTCACATTGAAGGTGTTTATCTAAACTGCGGTTGGTGTTATGGGGGATTTAAAGCTACTCCTGTGTCCGGATGGACTTTTGCATATACGATTGCTCAAGATCGTGCGCATGAATTAAATTCAAAATTTAAATTAAATAGATTTAACACAGGCCATTTAATCGATGAAAAGGGAGTAGGTACAAAAACTTGGATAGGATAATAAATGTTAGAAATTAAATGCCCATATTGTGGGAAAAGATCTCAAAATGAATTTTCTTACGGAGGAGATGCAAATATAAAAAGACCAGAATTAGGAAAAGAAATTTCTGATTCAGAATGGGATAATTTTGTTTATTTTAGAAAAAATCCACGGGGAAAACATTCAGAGTTATGGCACCATGTGGCAGGATGCAGACAATGGTTTAAAGTTTCGAGAGATACGTCGACACATGAAATTTTTAAAACATCGAAATTGAACGAAGAATTATAAATTTAATATGACACAAAAATATAGGCTAGACAAAGGTGGGTTTATAAAAAGAGATAAGAAAATTTCTTTTAAATTTAATGGAAAAAAATATTTTGGATATGAAGGAGATACATTAGCATCAGCATTATTGGCTAATGGAGTTCACTTGGTTGGTCGAAGCTTTAAATATCACAGACCCAGAGGATTTATTGCAGCTGGGGTAGATGAACCTAATGCTAAAGTTCAATTATATCATGGAGCCAAAACCGAACCTAATGCTGTTGCCACAGAAGTGGAGCTTGTTGAGGGATTAATTGCAAAAAGTCAAAATTGTTTTCCATCAGTTTCTTTTGATTTTGGAGAAATTAATAATTTTCTCAGTAAATTTTTTCCTGCTGGTTTTTATTACAAAACTTTTATGTGGCCTAAAAATTTTTGGTATAAAATATATGAACCGATTATTAGAAAAGCAGCTGGCTTGGGAGTTGCTCCACTAAAACCAGATCCTGATCGATATGAACATAAGTTTGAATATTGTGATGTTTTGGTAGTTGGTTCGGGCCCATCAGGGTTAGCGAGCGCTCTAGCTGCAGCAAAAAATGGGGCTAGAGTTATTATAGCAGAAGATAAATCTAGATTTGGAGGAAGCTTACTAACAGATGAAGTTACTGTAGGAAATAAAAAAGGTAAAGATTGGGCTGACGAGACAATAGAACAATTAAAAATAATGCCTAATGTGGTCGTTAAAAACAGATCTCAAGTTTTTGGATATTATGATCACAATATGATGGTTATGTTTGAAAGAACAAAAGATCATTTGGAATTTCCTAACAAATATACTCCTAGACAAAGACTTTGGTATATAAGAGCAAAAGAAGTCGTAGCATCCACTGGTTCAATGGAAAGACCATTAGTTTTTGGAAATAATGACAGACCAGGTATAATGTTATCTTCAGCAGCCAAAGAATATTTAAGAGTTTATGGAGTTTTAGTTGGTAAAAAACCAATTATTTTTACTAATAACGATAGTGCATATGAAACGGCCATAGATTTTAAAAAAAATGGAATAAATCCAATAGTAATTGATATTAGAGAAAATTCCGAAAGTTCAGTAATTAAGGAAGCAAAAAATTTAAAAATTGATATTCGATTTTCTCATGCAATCGCTAATACAAGAGGACATTTAAGAGTAAATTCCGCAACAATCGGCAAATTAAATGAACAAAAAACTAACTACCAAAGTCTCGAAGATATTTCCTGCGATTGTATATGTGTTTCAGGAAACTGGACACCTACAGTTCATCTAGCTTCTCAATCAGGAAATAAACTAAAATTTGATGAAAATATTAATGCATTTATACCCAATCAGTCACGCCAAAATGAAACTACAGTAGGATCAGCGAAGGGCTCGTTTACACTCAAAAAATCTTTAGAAGAAGGATTTAATAAAGGATTCGAACTATCAAATAAAATAACCAAAAAAAATATAAAAAGTGCAATCCCAACTTCTAATGAAAGAAGCAACGGTAAACAAAATAAATTTTGGTGTATGCCACTTCCAAAAAATAAAAATTACAAAAGATGTGTTGATTTTCAAAACGATGTTTATGTTTCTGATATAGAACTAGCTATAAGAGAAGGTTTTAGATCTATTGAACATGTAAAAAGATATACAACGCTTGGTATGGCTACAGATCAAGGAAAGACAAGTAATTTAAATGGTTTGCAATTAGTTTCAAGTATTGAGAAGAAGATAGTTCCGGAAGTAGGTCATACTACTTTTAGACCTCCCTATACTCCTGTCACTATAGGGGCAATAGTAGGAAGAGAAGTAGGAAAGTACTATCGACCGACAAGAAAATCACCGATACATGCATGGCATGAAAAAAATAATGCAGTTTTTGTTGATGCGGGTTTATGGCTAAGACCTCGTTACTACAATCAAGGAAATGAAACTTTGCACGAAGCTTCAAAGAGAGAAGCGTTTAATGTTAGAAACAATGTTGGGATATGCGATGTAACTTCACTTGGTAAAATAGATATTAAAGGATCTGATTCAGCTGAATTTTTAAATAGAGTTTACACTAATGCTTGGATGAAATTACCAGTCGGAAAAGCAAGATATGGGGTGATGTTAAGAGAGGATGGAATAGTTTTTGATGATGGAACTACAACCAGAATTTCAGAAAATCATTTTCATATGACAACAACAACTGCTCAAGCAGTCAATGTTTTGGCTCATTTAGAATATTATCTACAGGTAGTCTGGCCAGAACTAAATGTTAATGTTTTGTCTACAACAGAACAATGGGCTGGTGCAGCAGTAGCAGGACCTAATTCTAGAAGTTTATTGGAAAAACTTTTTCCAGATACTGATGTTTCTAATGAAGGACTGCCATTTATGGGATTTAAAGAAGCAGACCTGTTTGGTGTTCCTGCAAGAATTTTTAGAATTTCGTTTTCTGGCGAACTAGCATATGAAATAAATGTAGAGTCTGGCTATGGAATTTTTATGTGGGAAAAAATAATGGAAATAGGAAAAGAAATGGGCATTGAACCGTATGGAACAGAAGCTCTTTCTACTTTAAGAATAGAAATGGGTCATGTTGCTGGTTCAGAAATTGATGGCAGAACTATATCATCAGATCTCTCTCTTGATGGAATGTTAAGTAAGAAAAAAGATTTTATAGGAAAAAGATCACTAAATAGAAAAGCTTTTATAGAAACTGGAAGAGAAAAAATTGTGGGCGTAGTCCCTTTAGATAAAAAAACAATGATACCAGAAGGTTCACATATAGTTGTTGATAATAAGGCTTCTTTACCTAATCCAAAACTAGGACATATTTCTGCTTCATGTTGGAGTGTTGAATATAACAATCCTTTTTCTTTAGCAATTCTTAAGGATGGAAAGCAAAGAATAGGTGAAAAGCTTTATGCTCTCTCACCTCTAAAAAGTAAAAGCATTCCAGTAGAAATAGTATCATCACATTATGTTGATCCCACAGGAGAAAGGGTAAGATCGTGACAGCTATAACACCTTTAGAGTTTATTCATAAAAAAGGAATATTTGGAGATCATCAAAAAAAAAACGAAAGCGACTTACTAAGAATTTCAGAAGTAAAAAATTCAACAATAATTCAGCTTGTACAACACAAAACGTCCAAAATTAATATTAATGATATAAAAATTGAAGGTCTAGAAATTTCAACGAAAAGCTCTACTGTAAAATCAAATAAAGAAACAAGAATTTTATGGAATGCACCGCGAACCTGGTTAATTATATCTAATAAAGAAAATATTATTAAAATTATTGAAAAAAATTGTAAAGAAATTGATTTTGCCATTACTGACATATCTCATTCGAGAGCTGTAATACAAATTAAAGGCGATCAAGCAAGAGAAGTACTAAAGAAGGGCAGTCCAATCAATTTTAATGAGTTTGAAGTTAATAAATGTGTTGGCACAATATTTCATGGAATAAATTTAGTAATTGATTTAATTTCTGATGATCCAGATACTTTTAATCTCTTAGTTCTAAGAAGTTTTGGAGAATCCTTTTATCATCATATTACTGACGCAGCTTTAGAGTTTGGTTATGTTGGTGTTTAATTTAAATTTCAGCCATTTCAAGATGAAGTTTTGAACCTGTATACCTGTATTTTTTTGCTACTTCTTCATTAAGTTCAACACCTAATCCTGGTTTTGTTGGTGGTATGACATATCCCTTTTCCCATTCGATAGGGTCTTTAAGTATTTCGGAATAAAAATTTTTCCAATCTTTAATGCTTTCTAATATAAGAAAATTAGGACTACATGTTGAAATTTGTATATTTGCTGCACCAACAATAGGCCCACAATAGAGATGAGGAGCTATTTGTGCATAGTATGTTTCCGCCAAACCTGCAATTTTTTTAGCCTCCAATATACCGCCCGCTCTACCTAAGTTCATTTGTAAAATACTTGCACCTCTAGATTCTAAAATTTTAGAAAATTCATATTTTGTTGAGAGTCTTTCGCCAGTTGCTATTGGTATAGTGGTAGCGAGAGCAACTCTACCCATTTCATCAAAATTTTCTGGTGGTATTGGTTCTTCAAACCACATAGGATCAAACTGCTCTAACCTTTTTGCTAACCTTATAGCAGAGTCCGTTGTCATTTGGCCATGTGTGCCAATTAAAAGATCACACTTATTTTTTACCGAGCGATAAATAGTTTTTACAAAATTTTCAACTTTAACAAGTTCGTCTAATGAAAGTTGACGGGGATCTAAAGGAGTGTAACTACCAACAGGATCAAATTTTATTGCTGTAAATCCTTTTTCAATAAATTCGTTTGCTCTTTCTGCGGCCAAAGTAGCATCCGTATAGACATTGGTTTTATCAGATTTTTTTGGGTATAAATATGTATATGAACGTAACTTATTATATACCTGACCACCCAATAATTCATATATAGGTTTATTTAATTCTTTCCCGATAATATCCCAGCATGCCATTTCGATTCCGCTAATTATTCCCATAAGGGAAATATCTGGACGTTGTGTATAACCACTAGAATAAATGGTTCTCCATAATTTTTCTATTTTAAAGGGATCTTTTTGTTTTACATACCTTTCAAATACGTCTTCAATCATTTTTGTAACTACATTTGGGTGGAAAGGAACAGAATAAATTTCGCCATATCCGACTATATCTTTGTCAGTGATAAGTTTTATAAAAATCCAATATCTCCCTCCAAAATGTGGCGGGGGATTACCAACAATAAATGTTTCAATTTTTTTCAGTTTCATTTTTAAATAGTATTCTTTGAATTTTCACATGAAATTTAATTTTTTTCAATCATAAGTTGTCTTTAAAGGTTACATTATTTTCCTATTTATGTTTGAATACAAACATTAAAAAATAAACGGAGGTAAAATGAATACTCTTAAAAAACTAATAGTTTCTTCTCTGGTTGTGTTGGGATTTTTTGTATTTAACGTAAATGCAAATGCAGCTTGTGGGAAACTTGTTATTGCTGAACAAAACTGGGCATCAGCTGAATTGATGGCTAATGTTGATAAAATCATTTTAGAAAAAGGTTATGGTTGTGAAGTTGAATTAGTGCCTGGTGCTACTATGCCAACTTTTACATCAATGAATGATAAAGGTTCACCAGACATGAACCCAGAACAATGGGCTAATGCTGTTTACACACCTTTAAAAAAAGCAGTATCAGAAAAAAGATTGATTATAGCTAACAAAGCACCAATTACTGGTCTGGGAGAAGGCTGGTGGTTAACTCCTGGATCAATAAAAAAACATCCAGAGTTAAAAGGAATGACTGCTCTTCAAATCTTAGAAAGACCAGATTTATTTCCATATAAAGAAGATCCTTCAAAAGGAGCGTTTGTAGGATGTCCTGCAGGTTGGGGATGTCAGTTAGCAAATGCTAATCTTTTTAAAGCTTTTGAAATGGAAAAAAAGGGCTGGGTGTTAGTTGACCCAGGTTCTGCAGCGGGTTTAGATGGTTCAATATCTAAAGCAGCTGATTCAGGAAATACTTGGTTTGGTTACTACTGGAACCCAACTTCAATTGTTGGAAAATACAATTTACAACCAGTTGATTTTGGAGTGCCATTTGCAGGTAGAGATAATTGGGATAATTGTATAACGCTTCCTGAGCAAGATTGTGCAAATCCTAAACCAACAGCTTGGACTAAATCTGAAGTTAATTCTATCGTTACAGCTAATTTTGCAAAAACTGGAGGAAAAGACGCTTTAAAATATGTTGAGAAGCGTACTTACCCAGGCGAAGTAATGAATGGAATGCTTGTGTACATGGCTGATAATCAAGCTAAAGGTTCAGACGCAGCAATTGAGTTTTTGAAAAAGCATGAGAAGATCTGGGGTAAATGGGTATCTTCTGCAGCTAAGAAAAAAATCAAAGCTGGTCTTTAAAATATAATTTTTTAACGAGCCTATTATAAAATAGGCTCGTTAATTTTTTTGAGGCAAAATGGATTTCTTAACAAAATTTCCGGTAATGGATCGTACGGCTCTCATGGAAATGAGGAAAGGGATTGATTTTGCTTTTAGAGATTTTTCTAGAACTTATGGAGATGCTATAGAAGCCTTTTTTGATCCATTATTATATTTTTTGGTTTGGTTGGAAAAATTATTAATTAATTCTCCTTGGCCAATAGTAATAGGTGTTATTTGCGGGTTAGCTTGGCTAGGCTCAAGAAATTGGAAACTCGTGCTTGGAGCCGCAATAGCTTTCTTCCTTATAGGCTACTTTGGTATGTGGAAAGATACTATGGCAACAGTAGCAATTATAACTGTATGTGTGATCATATGCATGACTGCAGGAATTCCTGTAGGAGTAATGATGTCTCGCTCAGATAGGGTAGAAAGAACTATATTACCTGTACTAGATATGATGCAAACAATTCCAAGTTTCGTATATCTAATTCCAATACTGATGTTACTTGGTATCGGAAAAGTTCCAGGATTAATAGCTATATGTATATATGCAGTTCCACCAATAATAAGATTAACAAATCTTGGTATTCGTGAGGTTGATAAAGAAACTTTAGAAGCAAGCACAGCTTATGGAGCTACAACATTTCAAAAATTAAAAACAGTACAAATTCCACTAGCTCTTCCAACTGTTTTTGCAGGAGTAAACCAAACAATCATGATGGCTTTAGCAATGGTTGTTATTGCTTCAATGATTGGTGTGAAAGGGTTAGGTGTGCCAATTTTGCGGGCTGTTTTAAATCAATATCTTGCTTTAGGGCTTTTTAATGGTTTAGCAATTGTAGCTTTAGCAATTATTTTTGATAGAATTGCCCAAGAGTATGGACGAAGAATACAAAAGCATCGCGGATATAAAAAATAAAAAAAGAGAAACTAGAAGATGAACAATTATCGAATAGATAATCTACAGTATTGTAATTGGTCAAAAGAAGTATTTAAGATTAATAATGAAGCAAAATTAGATGCTGTTCACGTAACTGTAGCTTATCATGAAGATTTTAACGAGGTTAAAAAAAATATAGAAACTTGGAATAAACATTTTAAAGAAAACAAAGATTTAATTTTTCACGGAAAAACATTTAAAGATATAGAAAAAGCTCACCAAGAAAAAAAAACTGCAATATTTTTTGGTTTTCAAAACTGTTCTCCAATTGAAGATGATATTGCTTTAGTTGAAAAGGTTTATGATTTAGGAGCAAGATTTATGCAACTTACTTATAATAATCAATCTTTATTAGCGACAGGTTGTTACGAAAAGAATGATAGCGGCGTTACACGAATGGGCAAGGAAGTGATCAAGGAAATGAATAAACTTGGGTTGGTAGTTGATATGTCTCATTCTGCTGAAAAATCTACCTTTGATGCTATTGAATTATCATCTAAACCTATAGCCATCACACATGCTAATCCTTCATTTTGGTTTGCAGCTAAAAGAAATAAATCTAATGAACTATTAAAAGCTTTGGCAGACTCTAAAGGAATGCTCGGTCTTTCTTTATATCCTCATCATTTAAAAGATACATCAAACTGTACACTTGAAAGTTTTTGTGAAATGGCAGCTAAAACAGTAGAACTTATGGGAATTAAACAAGTTGGAATTGGATCAGATCTTTGTATTGGACACCCCAATACTATTGTTGAATGGATGAGAAATGGTACTTGGACAAAAACAAAAGATTATGGAGAAGGCAGCTCTAAGAATCCAAATTTTCCAAAACAACCAAAATGGTTTAAAGATGCTCGAGGATTTAAAAATCTAGAACAAGGTTTGAAAAAAGTTGGATTTCAAGAAACCGAGGTAAATGACATACTAGGAAATAACTGGTATAATTTTTACCGAGGAATAAACAATTGAGCAAACCTAATATACAATTAAGAGAACCATCAATGGTGATGAAGCTATCTAGATTAGGCTCATTCCACCAGTCGAAATTATCATTCCTTAGAAGTTTTATTAGAGAGTTTAAAAGTTGGAACTACAAAAGAGATTTATTTGATCTTAATAAAGATGGTTATGGTACGGCAGTTTATTCTTTTGAAAAGAAGGGAAGAAATTATTCGTTAGTATGTTTTGCACAACATATAAAGCCTGAGGAAAGATCAGACAGAGTTATAGCTACGAAATGGGATGCAGCCTTTGTTTTATACGATGGAACACCTTCAAAAAAAGATATAAATCGTTTAAGAAAAAATGTACCTAAACAGGAAGTAGGAAGAGTAACCTATAAAGAACTTACTTTATCAAGAGCAAATAAATCAGTAAGAGCATTTAATCACGTAGTGAATTCATTAAGCGAAGGAACGCAACCAGATAAAGAATTATTAAAAAAAGTTGGTTATTTATATCGAACCACAGCAGTTTATGGATCGGGAAAATTTGGTCTTGCTGATCGTTTTAGAATTAAAGATAGAAAAGAAATTTATGGTCCATTCAGATTAGAAATGATGTTAGTTTACCTTGTTCGACAATTTACTTTTGATCAAGTAAACCATATTGCAAAATGTAAAAATTCAAAAAAAGCTACTAGATTAGAAGAAAGTATTGCAAGAAATTTGGGAATTGGCAATTCAACTGGCCTTGGCATGGCTCCTTTTATAGTAAATCACCCAACTCTTCTGCACAATTGGATTTATTGTAGAGAAAAAGCTTTAAAACAAATTAGATCAATTGAAAAAGTTAACAAAGATGATTTTAATATTTTTAAGAATTGTCTTAATAAGTCAAAAATGAACATCGAAACGTGGTTAACTGATAGTCAATATCAAACTAATAAAATTGATTCTTTAAAATTAGACTTAACAAAATTTTTTAAATATTTAGAAAACTTAAATTACGAGGAAAACGACTATTTGTGGAATCTTATTTATCTTTGGACTGAAAAAAATCTTAAAGAAGAATGTGTAGAGTATATTGTGTCCATGATGATGGAGCCTTACGATTCAATTATTGATCCTTTAATAAATAACATGAGCTCTGAGGAGGAAAAATATTTTAATATTCCAGCAGATAGAAAAGTTTATGATCTCAAAAAAATTATTGAAAAAAATTATAAATCAATTATTGAAATTGATTTTAAAGATAAAAAAAGTACAAGTAATTTTTGGTTTATATCAAAAAACAAAGAGGAACCTAGAGTAGCCAATAGGCATGAAGAACGTGGAGCCGAGCTAGAACAGCCGTTAGCTATAGCGAGAGATGTAAAAAAACTTTATGAAAAATTAATCAAAAACAATCAAAAAGAAACTGTTGCGAATTTTTTATTAAATAATGATGATTTAAGACACGTAGTTAGAAGAGCTTTTATTGTTGAAAAATTTCCATACTCTGAAATTCAAGACAATACTATTGGAGCTTCGCTAGTGCCAATAGATATGCTTCGTTTAAAACTTTCTTTTTTTGGAGCTGTAAAGTTTGATCCAAGATCAGATAAATGGCTAAGAATAAATATGTACCAGGGAGCACCTCTTCCTCACGAGATGAAATCTTCAAATGACAGTTGGGTTTATAACTCACTAAATTAACTATGCAGTCTTTTAGCGAAATTGACACTACATCAAAACGTGCATCTAAAGCAGCAGGATTTGCTTGGGGTGTAGCCGAAGAAGTAGGCAAAAACATGAGAAACCTAGAAATGTTTGGTTTGCCGGGGATAAAAAATTTAAATTTATATCTTAAAAAAATAAAAAAAATCCCATCAGAAAAACCTAAGAAGATTGGGAAAAAAAATAAACCACAATCTAAAGAATTTTGCCCAATTTATTGCGGCATAGTGTTTTTAGATAATTGTAAAAATTTGGAAAGTTTAAAACTAATCAAATTTTTTAATGTTAGTTACCCTTTACTTTTGTTGCCTTTTTTAAGTAGAGCTTCAGATATTATAGGAAAGAAAATATCAGTAAAATATGAAAAAAATAATTTTTTACTTAATTTCGATAAAACTATTTTTTCCAATAATATTAATAATAATAAAACTATTTCTAAAGCGAAAGAAATTTCTATAGAATTTTTAGAAAATAATAATTTGTTTTCCATCAAAGAATGGAAAGAACTTTACAAACTCTCAGAGGAAACTTTTGTCGAAGAAACTGATACTTTAAGAGCGAAAGGTGCTGGTGCTGGTTTAACAGACAATGATTAAAGTTTGATGGTCTTTACTTTATATAATTAAAAAATTTTATACATTCTATCAAGCTTTTTGGGTTGGCAATTTTTTTTCCAGTAATGTCTTTTGCAATACCATGATCTGGGGATACTCTTATGAAAGGTAAACCTAATGTAATATTAATAGCATCATAATTAAATAGAGCTTTGAAGGGTGTTAAAACTTGATCATGGTACATTCCAAAAATTACATCAAGTTTATAATCTTTATAAAGCATAAAACTAGTATCTGGAGAAATTGGCCCAATTACTTTTATTTTTAATTTTTTTAATTCATTGATTGCTGAAGAAATAATTTTTGATTCATTATTTTTTTTTATTTGCGAAAAATTATGAGGGTTTAAACCAAGTATACCAATATTGGGTCTTTTTGAAAAAAAATTTCTATAAAATCGATTTATAATTTTAATCTTATTTATAATTTTAATCTTATTCATATTTTTACTAACTTTTACTAAAGGAATATGTGTTGTTAATGGTGATACAGATAGTTTTTTGTTGTAAATTAACATTACCTCATTTCCTAAATTTCCAGTCCTTTTTGACAGAAATTCTGTGATACCTTGATGTTTATTTTTAAATAAAGTCTCTTTATTAATTGGACAATTTATTAAACCTAAAATTTTTTTATTACTAATTAATTTTATTGCAGCGTCAAAACAGTTAAATATATATTTATTTGATTTAGTAGATTCTTTTTGAAAAGGTTTTTTTTGAGTGTATTTTATATCATAAACATAAAGTATATTTTTAATCAGATCTTTTGATTTGAAATTTTTATTTATCGCCTTAATTTTAATGTTGTACTTTAATTTTTTTTTTTGCAAATTTAAGAGGTCAAAACTACCAATTACAATGAAGGGTTTGTGATTATAGTTTTTTCTCAAAATCCAGCTTTTAAAAATTATCTCTGACGATATGCTATTTGGCTCGCCAGCAACAATTGCTAAAGGTTTTTTCATTTTATTATTAATAATAATTTATTGTAATAGATTTTTTTATATTATTGTAATGGGTTAATGAATACATTCTAAGTATTTTACTTTTTTCTGCATTAATCAGGTTATTTCTAGCTTCTTCTAAGTTATTAAAAGGTTTTATTTTTCTTTTATCTCGCACTTTAAAAAATAAAATACCCTCTTTTAACATTATAGGACTTGAGGTATCTCCAACTTTAGTTTCAGCTATTACTGATTTAAATTGTTTTGTAATTACATTTTCATTTATCCAACCTAAATCCCCGCCTTGTAAGGCAGATTCTGAAATACTAATAATTTTAGCTACATTTTCAAAACCTTCACTTTTTATTCTAGTTTTAATTTTTTCTATGTCGCTTTCTATATTTTCCATAGATTCTGGTCTAAATATTAGTTCTGAAAGCAAATACTCACTAACATCACCTGATTTTGTAATTAATTTTAATTTTTCCTCTATTTCATTTTCATTTACAGATAATTGATTTTTAAATATTGCATATATCAATCCATTCCATAAAAGTTCAACTTTTACAATATCAACCAACTTGGAATAAGAAACTTCATTTGCTTCCAATCTCATTTTTAATTCATCTAAGTTTAAATCTAACCCTTTAGCCTTTTTATTTAGTTCTAAATTAAGTTCTGCTTTATTAAAATCTGTAAAATTTTTATCTTTAAGTTCGATTTTTTTAATAGTTCTTTTGATAATTGACATAATAGCAGATTGTTCTAAAACTTTTTTATTATTTTCATTAAGACTTTGATTTGTTAAAATTAAAATTAATCTCATTTCATTTATTATATCTGAACGTGTAATTGCTTCATTACCAACAGTTGCGTACAAAGCATCTTCAATTTTTGCACTAATTTCTTTGCTTATAGAAAATGTTAATATAATAACAATAAATATTTTTATAATTTTAATCACGGAGTTATCAAAGATGGTGTACTCACTCCCCCGAATGGTACGAAGGTAATTTGAAACATCAATGTATCTTTTGGTTCTACATCACTATCTTCATAAAATTCTCTTCTATACACCAAGCCAGCAGTTAAACAATCAATAGAGTACTGGTAACTTATGTCATAAAATTCTGTACTGTCTGTTTTGAAATTCTTTTTTGTTGAAAAATTAAAGCTGTTCTTGTCATTTACATTAAAATTAATTCCAGAGCTAATATAATTTTCATTACCAATATGATTTTGTTCTTCTAAATACTCTAAGTTAAAGTTAATTTTTCCAAAATTTAAACTAGTTGATACTTCATTATAGTTAAGATCATTAAAATTGTGATCAAGTGAAAATTTATAACCTATAGTGCCCATTTTTGAAAAATTATAATTTATTTCTCCTACTACATCTGACATTTTTTGATCTAGAGAACTTTTAGCAGGCATATCTGCATTTTTTTTCATATTAAAAACTTGTCCCATAGATACAGCAAGTTTTTCTTGCTCTTCATTATCTTTGTTAATTTTTTTTGTTTTAAAATCAAAACCCAAAATAGCACTGACCCCATCTTCAATTTCTGAAGTTTTGTTTAGTGAAAATAAATTTGAATAACTTAAATTAGTGTCATCATTACCTAGATTTTTCATATGGAATGGCGCATATCTCAACATAATATTGGGTGAAAAAAAATTTGAACCTTTAGCAGTTTTTTTTTTCATAGGTCGAGAAGTTTTAAAACTTAGAACACTGCTTAATTCATTTACAATACCATCAGTTTTATGAGAAGTTGTATTTTTAGCATCATAGTTAGTGTTTTTTACCATACCTTTTATTGAGTTAACAAATCCATTTTTTGTATATGTTCTACTTGGAGTCCAAATAATATCATTTGTAACTGATGTTAAGTGTTTATTTACTTCATAATTTTTATAAAAATTATCTGATTTAAATTCTATATTACCTAATTTTTCACTAAAAATAGATTTTCCAAAAAGCACATTTGGTAATACATATTCATATCGACTGTTAGATTCTTCTCTTAAGTCTTCGTATGCGTGTGCCTTTATATTAAGATAAGAATTATCATTACTAAAATTATAATTTATTTCGTTTTTTAAATTTGTATTTTCAGAATCAACTAATGCAGTATCTATGTCGTGGACTCTAAAATATGTATCATTAGAAGTTCTTTCCGTCTTAAAAAAAATACTACTATCATAAGGTTTGTCCTTACCTAAATTAATATCTAAATTAGCAAAAATATGATTTCTGGAACCAACGGTTTTTTTGGTTGAAGTATTTTTGTATCCTTGAGTGAAGCTGGTATCTAATATTAAAAAAGAATTTTTATAAGCTTGTCTAAATTCATTTAGAATTAATATATTTTCATTATTATAAATTTTAGGAGTAAATGTTAAATCCTTGTCTGTGTTTATCGCCCAGTAATATGGCAGTGCAAAACCTGCACCTGTAGTAGTGGTGTTGGTAAAAAAGGGAGTTAAAAAACCAGATTGTCTTTTAACTGTTGGGTCAGGATGAAAAAATCTCGGAAAATAAAAAATAGGAACATCATATACTTTTAAGGTAGCATTTTCGTAGTAAATGGTTTTCTTTATTTTATCATGGCTAATTTTTTTTGCTTGCAATGACCATGGTGGACATTTTTCACCTCTTTTTTGACAAACAGTAAAAATACCTTTTGATAAATTAGATTTATTTTCTGATAAGAAAATGTCATTAGCAACAAACCTAGGATCACTTTTTTGACTAACACCAAAATTTTTTTGGTCTAAAATAACACTTACATCAGAACCGATTATTTCTTTTTTTTCTGTATCTACATGCAGTTCTTTAAAAAAATATTTATTTTTCTTTTGATCAATAACTTTAATTTTACCTATTGAAGAAAATAATTTTTTTTCAACATGGTATTGAAACATATCAACATAAACTATATTTCCATCTTCATCATTTAAAATTGATTTTTGATCTGAACTAATTATTTTAGTTAAATTATTATACAAGATTTTATTTGAAGAAACTTTGTAACCATCTTTTTGGGTTAATTCTGAGTTTTTAAATGAAATTATTATATTTTTTATTTTGTTATATGTTATTTTATTACTTGTTATTATATTTCCTTCTTTATCTATAATTTTGACTGTGCCCTCAGCACTTAAAAATTCCTTTTTTTTGTCATATCTAACTGTATCAGATGTAATAATTTTACCTTCAGAATCAACAATTTCTACCGAACCTTGGCCAACTACAATGTTATCTTTTTTATCAATTGATATTTTTTTTGCTGAAATATTAAATTCATCCGCTTGGGAGCTAAGAGTAAGCCCTAGCAAAATTATAGTAAAAACGATTATTTTATTTTTGATTTGCATGAATTAAACCCACAACGCTAAAAATTAAAATAATAAGAATTGGCATCCAAACTGACATCTCAATTGGCAATTTTCCAGTTTTACCCAATGCTGCTGAAAAGCGGACAAAGTAAAAAATTAAGACGCTGGAAATAATTGCTAAAAAAGTATATATCCAGTTATTCTCTCTGAAACCAATACCCAATGTGAAGACTGCACTCAGTAAAACCATGCTTAAAAGAAAGGTAGGAAATGAAAGATATTGCTGAAACTTTGCTTTCATTTCATTTGAAGAATAACCTCTATTTTCAACTATTTCTATCTCGTTATCTAGATTCCAAAATGAAATTGTATCAAGATTTGAATACAAGCTTTTTAGTTTTTTTACATCATATAAACTAACGTAACTAAAACTTTTAATGTCATCAGAAGTAACAATCCCATTTTTATCAATTATTGTTGCGTCATTTATTTCCCAAACCAAGGAAGATATATCAGCTGATTTACCTTCAATTCTTTGAATAAAATTATTTTTATCGTCAAATTGATAAATCGAAACTCCTAATAAATTATTATTTTCTAATTTCACAGCTCTTATCAAATTACTTTTATCAAGAATTTTTTCTTTGATCCAAATACCATTTACAGTAATTGCAGCCAGATATTCTTGATCTTGCTCATAAGATCCTTTGATGGTTTCATATTTTTTAACTAAAATAGATGAAATAGGATTATAAGCAGTTATAAATATAACACCTAAAATTACTGATAAAATACCTGGTATTATAATAACAGATATATTTGATAAGCCTGATATTTTTAATGCGATAATTTCATCTGTTTTTTTTATTTTTAGAAAAAACCAAATTCCTGATATCAAAATTACAAAAGGAAACATATTGTAAAGCAAACTAGGCACAAATAATATTGTCATAATAATTGGCAAATTAATTCCAACTTCATAATCTTTAAAAAAATTTATTTCTTCAAAAAGATTTAAAATACAACCTAAGGCAAAAAATATTAGGCTAGTTATTAAAGTAATTTTTAAAAACTCTCTCCCTAAATAATTATTTAATATAAATGATCTAATCATGTTTAAATTTATAAATTTTCATATTTAAATTTTTTTATTAAAATAAAATAAACTAAAGGCAATAAACCTATTGGAATTAAGTAGTAAGTAGCTGCATATACTAAAGATACCCCTGAGTATCTTACTGTTATTTCGGAAGCTGTAAGAACAATAATGGAACTAAAAAAACAAAAATATTTTTGTATATTAGAAAATTTTTTTCTTTTTCTGGTAGTAAGTAAAAAACAAGATATTAATGAAATTAGTGGTATAAAAAAAGGCATACCAATTCTTTTATTCATTTCTATTTTTGCATTACTCATTTCTTTTTCACCTGGATTACAATTATGAGTTTCTATACTTACGCCACTTAAACAATTATAAATTTTTAATGTTGAAGTTTCCTGTAATTTGGGTTTTGAAATTGTTTTTGTAGAAAGACCTAAAAGATTTAATGTTGTTTCTTCAAATGAAATAACATTTACAGTTTTATCCCCATCTACTTTTTGGATAACCCCATCAATTAATATTAGATTTTCTTCATTGGAGGTTAAATATCCTCGTTTAGCAAAAATTGTAGAAGAACCAGTAGAAACTTTAGTTAAAATACTGCTATCGTCCCTAATAAAAATATTTTCATATTCACCATTTTCTCTTTTATTATCTACAAAAACAGTAAGATGTTTTATCGTATCATTAAATTGTTTTTCTTTTAAAAGAGAAGGAACAAATTGTAGCTGAGAATTTTTTAAAACAGACCTAGAGTAATTTAAAGTTTCCGGAGTAATTATAGTGGTCATAAACAATTGGATCAGCATAATTAAAATAGAAATACGAAAAAATAAGTTAACAATATAAATTTTATTTAATCCTGATGTCCACAAGACAATCAACTCATTATCTTTATCAAGTTTTGTGATAGTCAGAAATGTAGCTAATAAAAAAGAAAAAGGGATTAATTTTGTTATTATTTTTGGCAATGTTAAAGTTGAGTAATAGAGGTATATAGCAAAAGCATGCCCATCATCAGTTACCAAATCCAGATAATTTACTGCCTGAATTGTCCAGATAATTGAGGTAAGTGCAAAAAGTACTATTGAGAAATAGCTGATAAACTCGTAAAAAAAATATTTATAAATTCTGTTTTTCATTCCTTTTTATTGCTATATATATAGTTAATAAAACAACTTCGGTTAGAATTCAATTTATACGTTTAAAGAAAGGAAAAATGGTAAGTTTTACAGGTAGTTTCAGTTCAGATAGTGACGCTTTTGCTATATTTGTTAATGATAAGTTTAATTTCAAGGATAGAAAAAATCTTCTGTCTAAAGAAGTTAGTAAAAAAATAGATTCATATCTTAACACATTAAGGGACAAAAAAAGCGAACAAGAAATCAGTTCTTTGGATCTATCAGCTAAGCAAAAATGTTTCATAATAAAAGTGAAAAATAAGTATGAGACTTACTATCCTGAAGAAAAAGGAGGAATTTTTTATTCCTATTTAAAAAATTTTAAAAGTATTGAAAAAATAGACATATATATCGACAGTTTAAATTTTGAAAAAGAAGAATTAGTTAATTTTTCTTCAGAATTTATTCTTGGGTACACATTAAAAAGTTATACTTTTGATATATATAAAACTTTAGATAAAAAAAATTCTAAAAAAAATATAATTTGTAAAATAATTACATCTCATAAAGAAAAAGTTGAAAAAAAATATAAATATAATGAAGCAATAAAGTCAGGAGTATTTTTAACTAGAGATCTAGTGTCAGAGCCAGGAAATATTTTACATCCAGATGAATATGCCAAAAGATTAGTGAAATTAAAAAAATATGGATTAAAAGTTACTGTATATGATGAAAAAAAATTAAAAAAATTAGGATGTAACGCTTTAGTGGGAGTAGGACAGGGAAGCATTAGAGGCTCTTATCTAGTAACAATTGAATGGAATGGAAATAAATCTAAATCAAAACCCCTAGCGTTTGTAGGAAAAGGCGTTTGTTTTGATACTGGAGGTATTTCTCTAAAACCTGCAAGATTTATGGAAGATATGACATATGATATGGCAGGTTCAGCTGTTGTAGTAGGATTAATGAAAAGTTTTGCATTGAGAAAAGCAAAAATAAATGCCGTTGGAGTTGTAGGGTTAGTAGAAAATATGCCCGGAGGAAATGCTCAAAGACCTGGTGATATTGTAAAATCTTATAGTGGAAAAACTATAGAAGTGCTAAACACAGATGCAGAAGGAAGACTAGTATTGGCAGATGCTATAACTTTTACAGAAAAAAATTTTAAACCCAATCTGATTGTTGATTTGGCAACTTTAACAGGTGCTATAATTGTTTGTTTAGGTTCAGAATACGCAGGACTTTTTTCAAATGATGATAAACTTTCAAAACAAATTTTTGATGCTGGAAAAAAAGTTGATGAAAAAGTGTGGAGATTGCCATTACATAAAAATTTCGACAAACTTATGGATTCCAAAACTGCAGATATACAAAATATAAATTATGTAGGTGGAGCCGGCTCAATTACGGCTGCTCAATTTTTACAAAGATTTATTATTAATAAAACGCCATGGGCCCATCTAGATATAGCAGGAATGGCATTTTCAAAATACGCAGGAGCTTTGAATCCAGGAGGAGCTACTGGTTTTGGAGTTAGACTGCTAAATAAATTTGTAGAAGATAATTATGAGTAGTTTAGAGCAAACTCTTTCAATAATTAAACCGGATGCAGTTGAGAGAAATCTCGACAGTGAAATAAAAATTTTTTTTGAAAAAAATAATTTAAAAATTATAAAGAGTAAAAAAGTAAAAATTTCGAAGGAAGAAGCATCAGAATTTTATAAAGTGCACCAAACAAAACCGTTTTATGGAGAGTTATGCAATTATCTATCATCTGGTCCTATAGTTGTAATGATATTAGAGGGAGAAAATGCGATATCAAAAAATAGACAATTGATGGGTGCAACAGACCCAAAAAAAGCAGAAGATGGAACGTTAAGAAAAATGTACGGTATTTCAATCGATAAAAACTCTGTTCACGGATCAGACAGTGTCGAAAACAGCAAAATAGAAATAGATTTTTTCTTTAAAAATTAATTATTTAAAAATAGATCCAAAACTGCCAATATTTGAAAAAGTTCCAACACCTATGTTTTTTTTGTAAGTTTTTCTTGATATTTTAGATATGTAGTTTACCAATTTGTCTGCAACTGCAATATTAACGCCACTTTTTTTGTATGTATTGTAGTTTTTTTTGTACATGAAAAATTATTGTAATGGTTAAATATTTAATAGCAAAAATTAGAGAATATATATTTATTATTTTAACGGCAACTATTTTCTTATCAATATTTTTTTCAAATAGTTTTTCCGAAGAGAATGTTTTTAATATAGAAGATATTAAGGTTGAAGGAATTTTTGATGTTAATTTTTCAAGAAATAAATATATAGATATAGCATTTAAGGATTCATATAAAATTTTAATGTCCAAAATTCTATTATCGAGTGATTTTAGCAAAGTTAATGCTGTTAATTTAAAACAAATAAAAGAAATGGTAAGTAGTTTTAAGATTTTGGAAGAATCATATATAAATAATGAGTATAAAGGAACATATAAAGTTTTTTTTAACGAAATAAAAATTAAAAAATTCTTAAGTCAAAAAAATATTTCATTTTCTCAACCAAAAAATATTATAGCAGTTTTTTATCCTGTTTTTTTTATTAATGGGGAAATTCAAGATTCTAATAATAATTTTTTTTATCAAAAATGGAACGAGATTAAAATTAAAAATGAATTAATAAATTTTATTTTACCTATAGAAGATATTGATGATATTTATAAAATTAAAGAAGCTAAAGATGATATAGAAAAATTAAATATTCAAAGTATTGTAAAAAAATATGATACAAAAAATTATGTTTTTGCACTATTAGAAAATGAAAATAATAATCTTAATATTTACTTAAAAACAAGCTTTAACAAAAATAAGGTAACTAAGAATATTTCTTATCAAAACTTTGATGTTAATAATAAAATAAATTTAGAAAAAATATTAAAAGATTTAAAAATAAAAGTAACGGATATATGGAAAAAAGAAAATATTATTAATCTTTCTGCACCTTTGTCATTAAGAGTTAAAGTTAAAAATATAAATCCTGATAATCTAGATAAGTTAAAAAATACTTTTTATAAAATTGATATTATTGACAATTATGCATTAGAAGAATTTAATATTAATTATGCCTTTTTTAAAATATATTATTATGGAAACCCCAAAAGATTAAAGACAAATCTATTAAAATTTGGTTATGAGTTAAAAAATGAACAAGGCAGATGGGCAATATATAGTGAATGATCAACTAATACTGAAATTTCCAACAAATAAAATCTATTTAAAAGAGGATTATTATGTTTCTACAAGCAATCGTGATGCTTATGATTTTATAGATAGTTGGCCTAAATGGATAAAAAGGATAGCTAATATTTTTGGACCCTCTGGTTCTGGCAAAACTCATTTAGTATCAATTTTAAAAAATAAAACTTCAGTTCTATCCGTTAAATCAGAATCTCTTAATGAGAAAATTTTTTATAAATTTAAAACCAAAGAAGTTTTAGTACTTGAAAATCTAAATGAAAAAGTTCCTGAAAAAATATTATTTTCATTGTGGAATATAGCTTTACAGGATAATAAATATCTTTTAATTACATCAAGTAGACCTATCAATAGTTATAAGTTTAAATTGGCAGATTTAAATTCTAGATTAAGAAGCATTGTAACTATAGGAGTGAAACTTCCTTCCGATGATTTAATCGGGGTTATTTTGACAAAAAATTTTTCGGATAAGCAAATTAAGGTAGAAAAAAAACATATAGAATATATTATAAAAAGAATCGATAGGTCTTATGAAAAAATATCTCAATTTATAATGACTTTAGACAAATATTCTCTAAAAAAAGGAGCCCCATTTGGTTTAAAATTGATTAAAGAAGTATTAAAAATGATATAAATTTTTAAAAAGGAATCAAATTGCATAAATATAGAACTCATACTTGTTCAGAAATAACTAAAAAAGATTCTGGTAATACAGTTAAATTATCTGGATGGATACACAGAAAACGAGATCATGGTAATTTACTTTTTTTTGATTTAAGAGATCATTTTGGCTTAACTCAGTGTGTAATAGAAAATAGTAATAAATTTTTTAAAATAGTAGAAAAAATTAAACCTGAATCAGTAGTTTGTATTTTAGGACAGGTTGTGGAAAGATCTTTAGATACCGTAAATAAGGAACTGTTTACAGGCGAAGTAGAAATCAAAGTTTCTTTATTTGAAATTTTATCTGAAGCTAATGATTTACCTATGCCTGTTTTTGGTGAACAAGATTATCCAGAAGAGACAAGATTAAAATATAGATTTTTGGATTTACGCAGACAAGAAATGCATGAAAATATTGTATTAAGATCAAAAGTAATTTCTTTTATAAGAAATAAAATGATAGCTAATGGTTTTTTAGAATTTCAAACTCCCATATTAACTGCTTCAAGCCCTGAAGGAGCAAGAGATTTTTTAGTGCCAAGTAGAATGCATCCAGGCAAATTTTATGCTTTACCGCAAGCACCACAGCAATTTAAGCAAATGGTTATGATTTCTGGTTTTGATAAATATTTTCAAATTGCTCCATGTTTTAGAGACGAAGACGGTAGAGCCGACAGAAGTCCTGGTGAACACTATCAATTAGATATGGAAATGTCATTTGTTGAACAAGAAGATATCTTTAAAATGGTAGAGCCTATTTTTTTTGATTTATTTTTTAAATTTGGAAAAGGAAAAAAAATTTCAAAACCTCCATTTAGAAAAATTACTTATAAAAATTCAATGTTAAAATATGGTACTGATAAACCCGATTTAAGAAATCCAATTGAAATATTTGATGTTACAGAAGTTTTTAAAAGAGATGATGTTAAATTAGATATATTTAAAAAGTTAATTAAAAAAGGAGGAATTGTTAGAGCTATTCCAGCTCCCCAAACATCTTCTAAACCTCGAAGCTTTTTTGACGCTTATAATAATTGGGCTAAAGACGAAGGAGGAAAAGGCCTGGGTTATATTATATTAGAAAAAAATAATGGAAAATTAGTTGGAAAAGGACCAATCGCTAAATTTTTCTCAGAAAAAGCTATAAGTGAATTAGTAAAAGTTTGTAAATTAAAAGAAAATGATTCAGTATTTTTTTCTTCAGATAAAATAAAAGAAGCAGAAAGAATATCTGGCATGGCTAGACAAAAATTGGGTAAAGAATTAAATCTTATAGATTCTAACACTTTCGAATTTTGTTGGATAACTGATTATCCAATGTATCAGTATGATGAAAGAGAAAAGAGAATTGATTTTAGTCACAACCCGTTTTCAATGCCACAGACTGATCTTAAAGAATTTGATAAACTTGATCCATTATCTATAAATGCATATCAGTATGATTTAGTGTGTAATGGTTATGAATTATCTTCAGGCGCAATAAGAAATCATTTACCAGAATTAATGTACAAAGTATTTTCAAAAGTCGGTTATTCAAAAAAAGAAGTTGGTAATAAATTTGAAGGTATGATTAAAGCCCTTTCTTATGGATCACCACCTCACGGAGGTATGGCGCCAGGAATAGATAGAATTGTTATGTTGCTAGCAGGAAAAGATAATATTAGAGAAGTTACTTTGTTCCCAATGAACCAGAACGCACAAGATTTATTAATGGGAGCCCCATCAAAACCAAGCGATTCTCAACTCAAGGAGTTAAATATTAAAACTTTAGAAAAAAAATAATAATTACTTTTTATTTTTTAAATTAATTCTTACATTACTCAGATCAATAAGTTTATCTTCATAATTACTTCTTACGAAACCTTTGCTTGTTATATCTTTTACCAATTTTAAAAAAGTTTCATTTTCTTCTATACTAGAAATACTTTCTTTGTTGGTTTTTCTAATAAAAGGTGTATGGGCTAAATCTTCTCTTCCTAGATATGATATAGCTAATTCTCTAAAAATATAATCTAAAATTGATGAAGCGTTTAATATTCTATCATTTCCCTTAACTTCTCCTGATGGTTCAAATTTAGTTTTAATAAAAGCGTCGACAAATTCATCTAATGGAACGCCATACTGTAATCCAAGAGAAATTGCGATTGCAAAATTGTTCATTAAAGCTTTAACAAGCTCTCCTTCTTTATTCATATCAATGAAAATTTCTCCAACTCGTCCATCGTTATACTCACCAGTATGTAAATAAATTTTGTGATTTCCGATTGTAACTTTTTGTATATAGCCTTTCCTTCTATCAGGCATTTTGGTTCTATCGTTATAATTTTTATTTAGCAATATAGATTTATTTTCATTTTGAACGTGATTATTAGTATTGTTCAAAGAATCTGAACTAGTAATTTTATTATTAATTATAGAAGAGATTTCAGAAATATTACTATCAATTGATTTATCTTCAATTTCAGTTTTATTTAAAGGTTGTTTCAAATTTTTGTTATTAATGGCCTTAGTTTTTCTACTATTTAATTTAACATCGATTATTTCAAGTTTGCCACTGCTATCGTTTTGTAGCTCAGTGAGCTTTTTTTCATTTAATTCATCTAGTTTGTGAACAATTTTAAACGAACATGTATAAAAAGTTTCTACCAAATATTTTGACATAATTTAACTTTCTCAAATTTCATTATTTTTATATACTGAAGACATTTATATGATATATACTAAATAAGTTTGAAGTCTAATATAATATTTACAATTTATAATTGTGTGGATTTTATAAATAAAACAAAAAATAAATGAAACGAATCAAAAAAAAATATTAATGATTAATTTTCTTAAACAAATATTTACCTGGTGGAACAAAAAAACTATTGGAACCTTTTTTTATACTTTAATCAAAGGAAAGTATGTTGGATCGGATGAGTTTGATAATAGATATTATACAAGCTCCGAAGGAAAAAGATGGGTTATTTATAATGATAGAGTAGAATCATCAAAAATTCCACCGGAGTGGCATTTATGGATACATTTCCTTACAGATAAAAAACCAGATGAAAAAGTTAGTAAATTTAAGTGGCAAAAAACACACGAAGAAAATTTAACTGGAACACCAAATGCTTATAAACCAGAAGGATCATTAAGCTCCAATCCTAAAAAAAATATTAAAAAATATGAAATATGGAAAGTATAAATTTGGCATATTAATATTTGTCTTTGTTCTTTTAAAAAATATAATTGTTTATTCTGAAGAAAAAATTAAATCTGTTCCTCTGATAAATCTGGAAGAATTATCTCCAACGTTTGAAGAAGAAAAAGATGAGCTAGAGAAAGAAGAAGAGAAAAATGTTTCTTTAGAAAACAAAGAAAAAGTTTCTAAAGTATTAAAAACTTCAAAAAATGATAAAATTTATGTAAATCTAAAAACTTTAGATAAAATAACTGCTAAAACATCTGATATTAAATTAATTGTTGGAGAAAAATTTTTATTTGGACCATTAGAAATAAAAGTTTTAAAATGCCAGTATTCAGAAGTAGAAAATATAGCTGATACGGTAGCGTATTTACAAGTTAAAGATTTATCAACCAAAGATAATGACCAAGTCTTTTTGTTTAATGGTTGGACTTTTAAATCTAGTCCAACATTGCAATCTATAGATCACCCTATTTATGATTTATGGATTATGAGTTGCGAAAATATTTAATAAAATTTTTCCTTAACTAACCAATTAACATCAAAATCAGAGCTAATAAATTTTTCATGACTAAGTATTTTTTTGTGCAAGTCTATTGTTGTAGTGATACCTTCTATGACAAATTCATCTAAGGCTCTTAGCATCCTTTGGATAGCTTCTGTTCTGTTTCGTCCATGACATATTAATTTACAAATTAAACTGTCATAGTAAGGAGTAATTTTGCATCCCTGAAAAATAGCCCCATCAACTCTAGTTCTAAAACCAGAAGGTTGGTGACAAACATTAATTATTCCAGGAGATGGTTGGAAGTTTTTACTTGGATCTTCAGCATTAATTCGACATTCTATAGCGTGACCTCTTGCTTTAACATCATTCTGAGTTAAGTCAGTATTGCCCGTGCTTGCAATGGCTATTTGCTGTTTAACAATATCTATTCCTGTAGCAACCTCTGTTACAGGATGTTCAACTTGAACCCTTGTGTTCATTTCGAGAAAGTAAAATTTTCCTTTTTCATAAATATACTCAACTGTTCCCGCACCTTCGTATCCAATTTTTTCTACCATTTTAACTGTTTTTTCTAATAAATCTGATCTAATTTTTTCATCTATAATTGGACTTGGGGTTTCTTCTATAAGCTTTTGGTGTTTTCTCTGAACTGAACAATCTCTTTCATTTAAATGAACAGTTCTATTTTTTCCTGATAAAACTTGCACTTCAATATGTCTGGGATTTGTAAAATATTTTTCAATATATACATTATCATTGTTAAAATATTTTTTTGCTTCTAATTTAGCTAAAGGCAGTAATTTTTCTAATTCTTCAGGTTTATTAGCAACTTTCATTCCTTTTCCACCACCTCCACCAGCAGCTTTAATTAAAACTGGGTATCCGATTTTTTCACTAGTTTTTTTTGCTTCTTCTACAGAATTAATATTTCCTTCAGAGCCCTCAATTACAGGTAAACCATTTTCTTTTGCAATTTTTCTAGCTTGTATTTTGTCACCCATTTTTTTAATTAAATCAGAGCTAGGTCCAATAAACTTTAAACCATGTTTTGTAACAATTTCTGCAAATTTGGCATTTTCAGATAAAAATCCATATCCTGGATGAATAGCTTCTGCTCCAGTTACATCAGCAGCTGACATTAATGATGCAATATTTAAATAACTATTTTGAGGTTGATGTCCCCCTATACATATACTTTCATCTGCTAATCGTACGTGCATCGAGTCGTTATCAACATCAGAATGAACGGCCACAGTTGAAATTCCCCATTCTTTGCAAGCCCTAATTATACGCACCGCTATTTCTCCACGGTTGGCAACTAAAATTTTTTTAAACATTATTTAATAGAAATAAGAGGTTGACCAAATTCAACGGGCTCACCATCCTTGACTAAAATTTTACTTACAGTGCCGTCTAAAGTTGAAGGTACATGATTCATGGTTTTCATTGCCTCAACAATCATTATGGTTTGACCTTTTTTTATTTTTTGTCCTACTTCCACAAATTTTTTAGCACTTGGTTCTGGAGCAAGATATGCAGTTCCAACAATAGGTGAAGTTACATTTGTTCCACTACTTGCAATTACTTCTTGTTTTTTTTTGGCTTCACTAGGTGATATTCCAGATATAGTTGAGGTATTAATTGTTCGAGAAACTTTTACTTTAGTTGAACCTTCACCATACTCAATTTCACTAAGATTAAATTCTTTCAAGTAATTTGTAAGCTCTTCAATAATTTTTTTGTTTATCTTCATTTTATTTACTCAAGATTTTTTTAATTGAATCTAATGCCATAATATAACCGTTTATACCAAATCCGCAAATAATTCCATTGGCAGCCTTACTTATTAAGGATTTTTTTCTAAATTCCTCTCTATTATAAATATTTGTTATATGGACTTCTATAGTTGGAATTTTAATAGCTAAAAGAGCATCTAAAATGGAAACCGAGGTATGAGTATAACCAGCTGCGTTTATAATTATCCCATCATATACGTCTTTTGCTTTTTGTATCATTGTAACGATCTCACCTTCTATATTTGATTGTTCAAATTTGATTTCGAGATCAATGGATTTTCCATGATGCTCACAATTTTTTTTAACTTCATCAAGAGAAGTCTTGCCATACTTAGATTCTTCTCTTTCACCCAGAAGATTTAAATTAGGTCCATTTATAATTAGTATTTTTTTTGTCATTTAAATAAGTTAAAATAATCTAAATGAATAACTCAAATGTGGCAAAAATACAATTAAATGGAGATCCTTACGAAATAAACCATGGCACCAATTTAAATGAACTATTAGATAAGCTTAAATTACAAAAGAATAAGGTAGCTATAGAGGTAAATGGTGAAATTGTCGAAAGGACTAAATATCAAAATCTAATATTAAATAAAAATGATAAGGTAGAAATAGTTCATTTTATTGGTGGAGGTTAATCTGTATGGAAGATATTTTTACAATAGCTAATAAAAATTTTAAATCACGCTTAATTGTGGGTACAGGTAAATATAAAGATTTTGAAGAAACAGCAAAAGCTGTTAAGGCTTCAGGCGCAGATATAGTTACTGTTGCGGTAAGAAGAGTAAATATTTTAGATAAAAAGCAACCATTGTTAATGGATTACCTTGATCCAAAATCTATTACATATCTTCCAAATACGGCGGGATGTTATTCTTCTGAAGATGCTTTAAGAACTTTAAGATTGGCTAGAGAAATGGGTGGATGGAGATTAGTAAAATTAGAAGTATTAGGTGATAAAAAAACACTGTACCCAAATATGATAGAAACAATTAAATCAACGGAGATACTAGTAAAAGAAGGTTTTGAAGTCATGGTTTATTGTACAGATGATCCGATTTTATCAAAAAAAAGTTGAAGATGCAGGCGCATGCGCAATAATGCCATTAGCAGCACCAATTGGTTCTGGTCTTGGCATACAAAATAAAACTAATATAAGACTAATTAAAGAGCAATCAGTTTTACCTGTAATAGTAGACGCTGGAGTTGGCACAGCTTCAGATGCAACGATAGCTATGGAATTGGGTTGTGATGGAGTATTAATTAATACAGCTATAGCTGAGGCCAAAAATCCTATTTTAATGGCCGAAGCTATGAAACATGCAGTTATTTCAGGCAGAAAAGCTTTTAAAGCTGAAAGAATGAAAAAAAGAAGCTATGGGAGTGCTTCTTCTCCTGAAAATGATTTAATTTAATTTTTTAAACAGCTTTTCTCAGTTTTTTCGAATCGAATTTATATTTTTTTTTGAATTTTTGGTTTTTTGAGAATTTTTTATTAAAAATGGAATTTCTATATTTAGTTTTATTATTATAGCTTGGTTTAACGTAATCTTTTTCAATATTTTCAATATTTTTTATTGTCTTTTTATTTTTGTTAAGAAACTCTATTTTATATTCAGGTAATATTAAACTTTTATCCGCAATTAAATTAAATTGCATTTTGTATTTAGAATTAAAGTATTTTATTTGATTCATTAAATTATTTTCAATAAAAATTTTGACTTTTTCAGGAATATTAATATTTATAATTTTAGCTTTATTTAAAAAACCTAACTCTTCTGACTTTTTAATAATTTTCAACGCAAAAGAATCCAGAGATAGAGTCATGTTCCATCTTACAGAACTTTCACGCAATCTTTGTCTTGTCATTTCCAAGAGACCAAAATTTCCTATTCTTCCAAATTGAATTCTAGCTCTATCATCTTTTAATTTATCTTTAAGTTTTCTTTCTACTAGTTTTCTATTATGAAAGTTCAACATATCAATAAAATCAATTACAATTAAACCTGAAAGATCTCTTATTTTAATTTGCCTTGGTATTTCTTCTGCTGCTTCCAAATTAGTTTTCAGAGCAGTTTTTTCTATATTTGACTCTTTAATTGATTGTCCTGAATTTATATCAATTGAAACCAATGCTTCAGTAGGGTTTATAACCAAATATCCACCAGAATCTAATTTTATTACAGGTTCAAAAATTCTATTTAGTTTTTTTTCTATACCCACATCGTGAAATAAAGGTATTTTTCCTCTATATTTTTTTATTTTTTTTACATTTTCTGGCATTAATAGTTTCATAAAACTTTTTGCTTTTTGATAGCCATCATTACCATCTACAATTATATTTTTTGTATCGTTATCGTAGATATCTCTTAACGCTCTTTTGATTACGTCACCTTCTTCATAAACTAATGATGGAGCAATGGATTTAACTGCTTTAGCTTTAATCTCTTCCCACATGCTAATAGTATTAACAACATCTTTGCTAATTTCATTTTTTGTTTTATTTAATCCAGCTGTTCTTACTATTAAACCCATACTTTCTGGAATTTCTATTTCCTGAAGAATATTTCTAATTTTTCTCCTATCATCAGAATTAACTATTTTTCTTGAAATACCGCCACCCTTTGGAGTGTTTGGCATCAACACACTATATTTGCCAGCTAAAGAAATAAAAGTTGTTAATGCGGCTCCTTTTTGACCTCTTTCATCTTTAAGAATTTGAACTAAGATAATTTGATCAGGTTTAATAACTTCTTGAATTTTATATCTTCTAATTCCATATTTTTTTTTTAGTTCATTAAATTGATTATTTCTCTCTTGGGGTACATTTTCTTCTTTGTTTTTTATTGGATTTCCATTGATTTCATTAAAATTATTTGGATTGGGATTTTCATTCGAATTTTTTTCACCTTCTTCTACATTTTTACTTTTTTCTTTAAGTTCTAATCTTAAATTTTCCTCTTCTTTTTTTAATCTATCTAGATCATCATGAGGTATTTGATAGTAATCTGATTGTATATCGTTAAAAGCTAAAAAACCGTGTCTTTGCTTTCCGTAATTTACAAATGCAGCTTGGAGAGAGGGTTCAATCCTGCTTACTTTACCTAAATAAATATTATTTTTTAAATAAAGCTTATTTTTGTTCTCGTACTCATATTCCTCAATATGATTTTCCGATTTAAGTACGATTCTAGTTTCATCTGGATGCGAAGCATCAATATATAAATTTTTTTCCATGAAAAATTGTTTCCGTAGTTTTTGATATTTATATTCATAAATTTGAATTTTGTTTCTTAATTGCTTACTTTATACCTTATTTTTTTTGTTAAATATATGCAATTATATCTTGTAATTTGATGTAAATTCATAAAATGCCTTAAGAAGGCCAAAATTCAATTATTTGCTCAAATCTGTGCCATTTTTTTTTAAAACTATAGGTAAATTTACAATATATATTTTTTTAGCTGGGGCGTTATTTTTATTTTCTACCTTTTGGTATTTTTCCTCTGACCTTCCAGATTATAAAATATTATCTACATATAAACCTCCAGTTTCCAGTCGAGTCCACTCCAACGAAGGCCAACTTATTGCTGAATTTGCCTTGCAAAAAAGACTATTTATCCCATACGAACAAATACCAAAAAAAATAATTTATGCATTTTTATCTGCTGAAGATAAAAATTTTTTTTCACATCCAGGAATAGATGCAAAAAGTATTACAAGAGCTATAATAAAAAATACAAAAAATATCTTTTCAGAAAAAAGACTTGAAGGAGCATCTACAATTACTCAACAAGTAGCTAAAAACTTTTTATTAACAAATGAAGTTTCAATAAAAAGAAAGATTAAGGAAGCAATTTTAGCTTTTAGAATTGAAAAAGCATACTCAAAAAATAGAATTATGGAGTTATATTTAAATCAAATATATCTAGGAGAAGGAACTTATGGAATTGCTGCAGCAAGCTTAGAGTATTTTGATAAGGCAGTTAATGAAGTAACCTATGATGAAGCAGCACTACTGGCTGCTCTACCAAAAGCACCTAGTAAGTATAATCCATATAAATCAAAAAAGATCGCAACTATAAGAAGAGATATTGTATTAAAAAATATGTACGAAAATTCTTTCATAGATAAAGATCAATATAATAAATTGAAAAAAAAAAAAATTAAACTCAAAAAAAGAAAAATTAAACTGTTAGAGGAGGCCAATTATTATTCTGAAGAAGTAAGAAGAATAGTTAATGATACATATGGGTATGATAGTTTATATAAAGGAGGGCTATCAATAAGAACTCCACTAAACTCGTATTATCAAATTGAAGCTCTTACAGCCCTAAGAGAAGGTCTTGAAGAATATGATAAAAGGCACGGTTGGAGAGGAGCTATAAAGAATATAGTTGAAAAAGACTGGTTTAAATATGTCAAAGATTTAAAAGTAGATAAGAGCCTAAATTGGAAATTAGCAAAAGTAATAGATATAAATAATTTATCTGCAAAAATTGAGATAGATAATAAAGAAATTGGTTTTATAAATTTTAATAAAGTTTCTTGGACGAGAAAAAAAAATTTTAACGAAATTTTAAAATTAAATGATATTATTTATGTAAAAAAAATAAAAAAAAATGAATGGAATTTAAAACAATTACCAAAAATTAATGGAGCTATTATAGTAATGGATCCACATACTGGCAGGGTATTTGCTTTAGTAGGTGGTTTTAGTTTCAAATTAAGTGAATTTAATAGGGCAACACAAGCTAAAAGGCAACCTGGTTCAGCATTTAAACCTTTAGTTTATGCCGCTGCTTTAGAAAATGGATTTAATCCATCTACTCTTGTTCTAGACGCTCCTTTTGTTATGGACCAAGGAGAGGGATTAAAAACTTGGAAGCCAGAAAATTATGGAAAAAAATTTTATGGTCCCTCAACATTAAGGACGGGAATAGAAAAATCTAGAAATTTAATGACAGTTAGAGTTGCACAAAAAGTTGGATTTGAAAAAATATCAAAAATAACAAATAATTTTGACATATATAAAGATATTCCGGAACTTTTATCCGTTTCTTTAGGATCTGCAGAAACAACACTTATTAAACTTATTAATGCTTATTGTACGTTTGTAAATGGTGGAAAAAAAGTTACACCTATTTTGATTGATCGGATTCAAAACAGAAGAGGTAAAACAATTTTTAATTCAGATAAGAGAGAATGTGTGGGCTGCAAAGAAATTTCATATTTAGAGGATAAAATACCCATTATAAAAGATAAAAAGAAACAAATAATTTCTGAAGGTACAGCATACCAAATAACATCAATGATGGAAGGAGTTATAAAAAGAGGCACAGGTAGAAAATTAAGAAACTTAAATTTAGTTTTAGCCGGAAAAACTGGAACTACAAATAAAAATATGGATGCTTGGTTTTTAGGATTTACTCCAAAATTAGCTATAGGCGTTTATGTTGGTTTTGATGAACCAAAAAGTTTAGGAAAATATGAGACAGGAGCTAAAGCGGCACTACCCATCTTTAAAAAGTTTGTTAAAAGAGTAGTAAAAAAAAGAGAAGCTTATCCTTTTAAAATTCCAAAATCTGTAAGTTTAGTTATGGTTGACGTAGAAACAGGTTTACCATCAAGTGAAAAAAATAAAAAACTAATATATGAGTCGTTTAAAGAAAATGACAATTTCATGATTGAACTTGAAAAGTTAAAAGGTAAGAATAGATTAGGTTCATATGATTCTAAAAATGATGAAAAGGTATTAAAATTTTATTAATTATGGAAGACACGAATGTTATAATTTTGAAAATAAAAAAGATTACTGACAATGTAAGGGGGTATCTTTGAAAAAAATGATATTGAAAAAAAAATCCTTTCTTTTAACAAAAAAATATCAGAAGAAAATTTTTGGAAAGATAAAACATTAGCTCAAAAAATATTAAAAGAAAAAAATTTTTTTGAAAATATTTATAATAGTTATAATTACACCCTCAATGAACTAGAAAATTTAGACCAACTTCTAAATCTTGCCTTAAATGAAAATGATACTGAAGTAATCAAAGATTGTAAGAAAAAAATAAATCTTTTACTTGGTAAGATTAAAAAAACTGAGGTCTCCTGTTTCTTATCCGAAGAAAATGATCATTTAAATACGTACTTAGAAATTCATGCAGGAGCAGGCGGCACTGAAAGTCAAGATTGGGCACAAATGTTAAGAAGAATGTATTCAAAATGGATTGAGAAAAAAAAATGTAAATTTGAAATTATTAGTGAACACAAGGGTGACGAAGCGGGAATAAAATCAACTATACTCAAAATTACGGGTCCATACATGTATGGATGGTTAAAATCAGAATCAGGCGTTCATAGATTAGTAAGAATTTCTCCTTTTGATTCAGGAGCAAGAAGACACACTAGTTTTGCGAGTGTTTGGGTTTATCCAGTTGTTGACGATAGTATTAAAATTGATATTCAAGAAAAAGATATTAGAATTGATACATATAGATCAAGCGGGGCCGGAGG
>CACFOC010000002.1 GCA_902567945.1 uncultured Pelagibacteraceae bacterium
TAATTAAATCAATTCCCTGCCAGAATAAATAGATTTGGAAGCCTGCAACAAAAATAAATGAAATCCATTCGATACCATTCATTCCTAAAAGAATTGCGCTACCGCCATCTGATCCTGATAAACCTTTAAGTAAAAGTGCTACGGCTGTTGATGCAAAATATGTTTGTGCACCATACCAGAACATAGCAACAATACCTCTAACCATTGCCGGAAAATTCGCGCCAATGACTCCCATACTTGCTCGAGCAAATACCGGGTACGGAATTCCATGTTTAACACTTGGAGCTCCTGAAAGGTTTACTAACCACATTATAAAAAATCCTGCGAGAAGTATCGCTAAGAATACAGCCCAACCATTTAGACCGTAAGTTAAGAACAAAGATGCTGCCAAAGTATAACCAAACAAACTTTGAACATCATTTGCCCAAACGTTAAAGATTTCAAACCATCCCCAATTTTTTTTCTTTTTATCTGTTGGGGCTAAATCTTTATTGTATAAGCGTCTATCTCTGCTTCTAATTGTACTCATAATCTCCCTCGTTAATTATTAATTTTAAGTTTGGGAATACTACCCATTTTTTAATTATGATAAAAGTTAAAATACTAGTATTTTTATCTTGAATCAGTGGCTATTATAAATACTTTTAGGCTATTGTCCGTAAATTAGTGTCGGTAGCCATAAAACAAGATTTGGAAAAACAATAATTAGGATTAATCCTATAATTTGTAAAACCATGAACTGCATCATACCAATATAAATATCTTTTAAATCCCATTCAGGAACTACACCCTTTAAAAAATATGCAGAAAGTGCGACTGGAGGTGATAACCAGGCGGTTTGAAGATTGACTGCAACTAGAATTGCAAACCAAGTTAAATTAAATCCTAAACTTTCAATTAAAGGAAGAATAATTGGAATAATAATTAATACTATTGGCACCCACTCCAAAGGCCAACCTAATAAAAAAATCATAGCCATTACAATAAATAAAATAAAATATTTATTTACCTCTAACCCTAATAAAAAGTCAGTTAAAACCATTGGAGTTCCTAATCTTGAGAATACAGATCCAAAAAAGTTTGAAGCAGCAACTAGTACCATGATTAAAGCTGTAATTTCTAAAGTTTTAACTAGTGCTTCTTGTAATTTATTAAATGTTAATTTTTTATAAGCTAATGCTAATAGCATTGCTCCCATAGCTCCACATCCTGCAGCTTCTGTTGGGGTCGCAAAACCAAATAATATACTTCCTAGTGCTGCAAACACTAAAGCTGCTGGCGGAACTAAACCTAAAAGAAATTCAGTCCATACCTGCTTCATGCTTGTTGCTCTCATTTCTTCTGGTAAAACTGGACCTAATTTCGGATTTTGCCAACAACGGATCGTTGTGTATCCAGCATACAGTAAAGCTAATAATATTCCTGGAATTATTGCAGCAGCAAATAAGTCAGTAACGGGAATTTCCATAATTGGTCCCATAACAACCAACATAATGCTTGGAGGTATTAAAATTCCCAAGGTACCTCCTGCAGTAATTGTTCCAGCTGCAAGACGGACATCATACCCGGATCGATTCATTGATTTGGCTGCCATTATTCCCAATATAGTTACAGAAGCACCAACTATACCTGTGGCAGCAGCAAAGATTACAGAAACAAAAAGTACAGCATAATATAATGATCCTCTAACTCTAGCTAACATAAGTTGTACGGATGAAAATAACCTTTCCATCAAACCTGCTTGCTCCATCATAATTCCCATAAACACAAAGAGTGGTACGGCGGCAAGGGCCTGTTCGGTCATCACCATGGAAAACTGCAAAGTCATTAGGTAGAAAACCAAAGGACCAAAACCTAAATAACCAAAAACAAATCCTAAAAATATTAAGGTAAATGAAATAGGAAAACCCACAAAGATTGCAAATAACATTACAGCAACCAATATAAAACCTAATGTAGATGGACTAATTATTTCTGCTATCATTTTTTATCAGGCCACCTACCCCTTGTAGCTGCATAATAACTTTTTAAAACTTCTGAAATTCCTTGAATAAGTAAAAATAATATACCAAACCATAAACAAGCTTTAATGGGCCACATATAAGGCATCCAAGCTGTATCCATTCCTCGTTCATTTCTCATAATTGATTCCTGAACAAATCCAGTTGTCATGTAAAAAAAGAATAAGAGACCTGGAAAATAAAATAAAATATATAGTGTTGTATCTACTATACCTTGAGTTTTAACTTTAAAATTTCTGTATAAAAAATCTGCTCTTATATGAACTCCTTTTGATAAAGCGTATCCAGCGCCCAACATAAATAGTGCACCATATAAAAATCTACTCATATCATAAGCCCACATAGTTGGTGCTGTAAAAAGTTTTCTGGCTAAAACTTCATAAACCATAGCGAGTATTAACGGTACTGTTATCCAACAAACAATGTTGCCGGTCCATTTACTAAACAAATCTATTTTTGTTATAAGTGATGCCATCCATTTTGGCATGTCATCTGGCATTTTTATTGGTCCAGATCTTCTTTCTGCAATCATTTCATCTGATGTATCTATTTTTGTAGTTTCGTCACTCATATATATCCCTTAAAAAAATAAAGCGGACTATAAAGTCCGCTTTATTCTAAATATTTTTATAGTCTTTAAAACTACTATTTTAATGTCGCTGCGTGAGCCATTCCTAGCTTAGCATTTGACATTTGAGCACCACTCCAGAATGGAACAGCAATATCAGCAAAGTCTTTTTGAGACTGCCATACTTTAGCAAAGAATTTATTCTTTGCGGCATTCGTCTCTAAACTTTTCTTAGCTGCAGCCATATATGCTGGGAAGTAGTCTGCAGGAGTATCATGTAAAATCACCCCATGTTTACCAGTAAGTTCTGCAAGAGCTTTACCGTTTTCGTATATTCTGTAGCTCATTGATTTACTCAAAGATGCATTAGAAGCAACTTCAAAAGCTTTCTTTTGAAGTGGTGTTAAGCTTTTATATACATCACCGTTTATGTAAACGTCAGCATTTACCACAACTTGGTGTAAACCTTGTAAGTAGTAATGTTTAAGAACTTTTTGGAAACCAAATGTCATGTCTGGTTTTGGACAACACCATTCAGCTGCATCAATAGTACCTGCTTCAAGAGCCGGAAGAATATCTCCTCCACCCATTGCAACAGAAGCTACACCAATATCTTTATAAGTTTGTCCTGGAATTCCCGGAGGAGTTCTGAACTTATATTTTCTAAAGTCATCCATGCTATTAATTGGCTCTTTGAACCAACCAAGAGCTTCTGGACCAACTGGTTGAAGCATAAACCCTTTAATATTTCTTTTCATTTCTTTCCAAAGTTGGTCGTAAAGTTCTTTACCACCACCGTACTGGAACCATGACAAGAAAGCGATATTATCAATTCCTACACCTGCTCCTGCTACTGGAGATCCAAACAACATAGCTGCTGGGTGTTCACCTGACCAATAATGTGTCCAAGCAAAACCACAATCGATCAGCCCTTTATCAACTGCATCTAATGTTTCTTTTACTCCAACTACAGTACCCGCAGGAAGAATTTCAAATTTAATTTCGCCATTTGTAAGAGCGGTAATGTCATTACCCCAATCTTTTAACATTTTAACTTCATCAGCTTTTGCGCTGATAACAGTTTGGCATTTTAATGTTTTTGCAGCATTCGCCGATACCGTAAAACCGATAAACAACGCTACTCCTAAAAACAAAGATATGATTTTTTTCATATTCCCTCTTAATTATTAATTAATAAAAAATGAATTGGACTATAATGATTGAGATTTATCAAGTCAAAATATGTTAAAAAAATAAATTAACAAAAAAATAAAAATATATTTGCAACCTATGATGGAAGAGTTTGATTACATAATTGTTGGGGCAGGATCAGCGGGGTGTGTTTTAGCAAATCGATTGTCATCGCTTGAATCAAATAAGATTCTTCTTCTTGAAGCAGGAGGAAAAGATACATATCCATGGATTCACATTCCTGTTGGTTACTATAAAACTATGCATAATCCAAAAACTGACTGGTGTTTTAAAACTGAGCCAGATGAAACTTTGAATAACCGCTCAATTAATTATCCAAGAGGAAAAACTTTAGGGGGAAGTTCTTCAATTAATGGTCTTTTATACATTAGAGGACAAGAACAAGATTATAATATGTGGAGACAGCTTGGAAATGTAGGGTGGAGTTGGAAAGATGTTCTTCCTTATTTCTTAAAATCCGAAAATCAAGAAAGAGGTAAAAGTGAATTTCATGGAGTTGGAGGTCCCATTTCTGTCGAAGATCAAAGGATTCAATTAGACATATTAGATATTTTTATGAACGCAGCTGAAGAAGTTGGTATACCAAAAGTCACTGATTTTAATAGAGGTGATAATTTTGGATGTGGTTATTTTCAAGTAACTGAAAAAAAAGGACTTAGATGTAGTGCGGCTGTAGGATACTTAAATCCAATTAAAAAACGAAAAAATTTAAAAATCATAACAAAAGCTCACGTAAAAAATATAAATTTTGATAAAAAAAAAGCTGTTGGAATTTCTTACTGGAAAAATAATCAATTAATACAAGCAAAAGCAAAGAATGAAGTTATTTTATCAGCTGGATCTATCGGTTCTCCTCATATTTTGCAAGTTTCTGGTATAGGAGATCCCTTAAAAATTAAAAATCTTGGTATTGAAATCTTACATAATTCTCCTGGCGTAGGTAAAAATCTTCAAGATCATCTAATGATGAGACCTGTTTATAAAGTAAAAAATATAAAATCACTAAATAAAAAAATTAATAGCTTGTTGGGAAAAGTTTTGATTGGTATGGAATATGTTTTTTTAAGAAAAGGGCCTATGACTATGGGAGCAAGCCAACTTTGTGGTTTTGCTAAAAGCGATCCTTCTAGAGATACTCCTAATCTACAATTTCATATTCAGCCTATTAGTACTGATAAATTAGGTGGATCAAACTTACATGATTTTCATGCTTTTACTCCAACTGTAGCAAACATTAGACCTACAAGCAGAGGAGAAGTATATATAGTTAGCGCCGACAGTAGAAATGATCCAAAAATTAAAATGAATTATCTTTCTACACCAGAAGACAGAAAGGTTACTGCAATTGGATTAAAATTGATAAGAAAAATAGTTCTTGAAACAGAAGCTTTTGCTAAATATGAACCCGAAGAATTTAGACCTGGGATAAATATTAAAGATGATGAAGAGTTAGTAAAAGCAGCAAGTAATTATGCTCAAACAATTTTTCATCCAGTCGGAACATGTAAAATGGGAAATGATCAAAATTCAGTTGTTAATGATAGATTGATTGCACACGGACTCAAAAATCTAAGAATAGTTGATGCATCTATTATGCCAAATATTACATCAGGAAATACCAATGCCCCTACTATAATGATTGCTGAAAAAGCTGCTGATATGATAATAGAAGATGGCAAATTATGACGGAACAAATAATCATTTTCTTTCAAATTGTATTTATTGACTTAGTTTTGGCAGGCGATAACGCAATTATTATTGGAATGGTTGCCTCTCAATTTAAAGATGAAGTAAGAAAAAAAATTATATTTTGGGGTATTGGTGCAGCAATTGTTTTAAGAATAATATTTACTTTAATTACTGCTTATCTGCTACAAATTAACGGTCTTAAAACTATTGGCGGGTTACTTCTCCTTTATATTGCTTATAAACTTTATAAAGATGTAATCAAAAATGAAATTGCATCTGATAAAAAAATTAAAAAAAGTAATTCAACTTATTTTAAAGCTATAATGACTGTTATAATTGCTGACGTAAGCATGAGTCTTGATAATGTTTTAGGAGTAGCTGGTGCAGCAAGGGATCATTACGCTTTACTAGTTTTTGGTCTAGTTTTATCAATTATACTTATGGCTACAGTCGCAACTATCATATCCAAATGGATCAAGAAGTATAAATGGATAGGATGGTTGGGTTTATTAGCAATACTGGTAGTCGCCATAGAATTAATTTATAGTGACTTAAAAATATTTATATAAAGCTATGTACCTAAAAAAAATCAATCTAAAAAACAAAACTGCTTTAGTTACAGGTGCTGGAAAAGGCATTGGAAGAGCCTGTGCAATTGCTTTTGCCGAAGCTGGAGCAGATCTTATTATTATTAGTAGAACTCAAAAAGACTTGGATAATGTTTCTAAGATAATAAAGAAGTTAAAATCTAAATGTATATCTTATGTGTGTGATGTTACCAACTACAACCAAATAAAAAATATTATAAGTAAACAAAAAAAAATTGATATTCTGGTTAATAATGCTGGAACCAATATTCCAGAACATTTTACTAAAGTACAAAAAAAAAACATGGAGTACCTTGTAAAACTTAATACAATATCTACTTTTCATTTAGCTCAATTATGTGCACTTAAAATGTTGGAGACTAAAAATAGAAAAAAAATTGGAGGGTCAATAATTAATATGTCTTCTCAAATGGCTCATGTTGGAGGTCCAATTAGAAGTGTATATAATATGACTAAAGCTGGTTTAGAAGGATTAACAAAAGGAATGGCTATCGATTTGGCTAAAAATAACATTAGAGTTAATACAGTATGCCCAACATTTGTTATTACACCAATGACAAAAAAATTTTTAAAAAATAAAAAATTTAAAAATGATACTCTTAAAAAAATTCCTATGGGAAAATTTGCTGAACTAAGTGACGTTGCTACAGCTGTTGCTTTTTTAGCTTCAGATTCATCAAAAATGATTACAGGAACTTCAATTTTAGTTGATGGTGGTTGGACTGCAATATAAAGGAGGAAATATTAATGAGTAATTTTGAAAATGTTAAAAAATTTATGGAAGCATTTGGCCAGAGAGTAGAAACTAAACCGCAATTTCCAAATGAAAAAACCACACAATTGAGATTAGATCTTATTAAAGAAGAGTTAAATGAACTAAATCAAGCTATTGAATCAAAAGATTTAAATGAAGTTGCTGATGCTCTAACTGATATTCTTTATGTAACCTACGGAGCTGGTTGTGCTTTTGGAATTGACTTAGATAAATGTTTTAAAGAAGTACAAAGAGCAAATATGAGTAAGTTGGGTGAAGATGGAAAACCTATTTTTAATGATAAAGGTAAAGTAATGAAAGGTCCAAATTATTCTGCGCCTAATCTAAAGCAATTTATCGAATAATTAATTTAGCGATTTAGGTAATTTAAAAATTACATTTTCTTTGGTAAGAACAATTTCCTCTATAGAAACTTTACAGTGTTTTTTTATTTCTGATATAAGATCTTGTACTAATTGTTCAGGAGCTGAAGCTCCAGATGTTATTCCTATTTTCTCACATTTAATTATTGATTCAATTGGTAATTTTTCATTAAAAGAAATTAATTTAGAATTAATACAGCCAGATTTTTTTGCTACTTCTACTAATCTAAGAGAGTTTGAAGAGTTTTTACTCCCTACAACAAAAAACATATCACAAGAAGGTGCAATTTTTTTTACTGCTTCCTGTCTATTTGTTGTTGCATAACAGATATCTTCTTTAATAGGCGATTTTATATTTGGAAACTTAGATTTTAAAACTTCAATTATTTCTTTTGTATCATCAACTGATAGTGTGGTTTGAGTAACGTAAGCGACTGGGTTTTTTAGATCTTTAGTATTTATATTTGTCGCGTCTTTCACTGTTTCAATAAGTTTTATTGAATTTTTAGGAAGTTGACCCATAGTACCTAAAACTTCGGGATGATCTTTATGCCCAATAAGTATAATTTCATATCCTTTTTTATAAAGAAACTCAGCTTCTCTATGAACTTTTGTTACTAGAGGACATGTAGCGTCTATATAAAACATATTGTTATTTAATGCCTCTTTTGGAACTGATTTTGGTACACCATGAGCGGAAAAAATAACTGGTCTTGATCGATCTTTTATTTCATCTAATTCTTCAACAAATATTGCTCCTAATTTCTTTAAATTTTCAACAACTTGGGTATTGTGAACAATTTCATGTCTAACATAAACTGGGGAACCAAACCTTTTTATAGCTTTCTTTACTATTTCTATAGCTCTGTCAACACCAGCACAGAAACCTCTTGGGGATGAAAGTAATATTTTTAATTCTTTAGACACACATTAAAATTAATTAATTTTTTGAGGACGCATATCTTTCAAATTGATTCCAGCAATTTTAACAGGTTTTTTCATCGCATCTCTCCTAAAAGGTTCACCAAGTTCCTGGTTAAGGATTACTTCTATAAAAGTTGTGATTCCATTTTTTTGCTCTTCACATGATTTCTTTAAAGCAAGCGTTAACTCATCTTGTGTTTTAACTTGAACTCCTTTCAAACCACAACCTTCTGCAACTTTTGCAAAACTTAAATCAGGATCTAGCTCTGTACCAATAAAATTATCGTCAAACCATAGTATAGAATTTCTTTTTTCTGCTCCCCATTGATAATTTCTAAATATTATCATCGTAACTGATGGCCATTCTTTACGATTACATGAACTCATTTCACTCATACTGATTCCAAAAGCCCCATCACCAGCAAAACCGACAACAGGGGTGTCTGGGCACCCAATTTTTGCACCAAGGATTGCTGGAAATCCATAACCACATGGCCCAAAAAGACCTGGAGCTAAATATTTTCTTCCTTTTTCAAAAGTTGGATATGCATTTCCAATAGCACAATTATTTCCAATATCACTTGAAATGATTGCATTTGATGGTAGTCCAGCTTGTATTGCTCTCCATGCCATACGTGGTGACATTCTATCCTTGTCTCTTTTTCTAGCATCTTTATTCCATGTTGTCCCCGGATCATCCTCTTCATGATCTAAACTTGTAAGAGTTTGAAGCCATGCTGATTTTGTTTGGTGAATTAATGCTTTACGTTTTTCTCTATCTGTATCTCCTGCATTTTTTGATAATTTCTCTAACAGTTGTTGTGCTACTAACTTTGCGTCACCACAAATTCCAACTGTAACTTTTTTAGTCAACCCAATTCTATCTGAATTCATATCGACTTGAATAATGCTTGCTTTTTTTGGCCAGTAATCAATTCCATAACCCGGTAAAGTTGAAAAAGGATTTAATCTTGTTCCTAAAGCTAAAACTACGTCTGCCTTTGAGATTAACTGCATGGCAGCTTTCGAACCATTATATCCCAAAGGTCCTACAGCTAGAGGATGACTTCCAGGAAAACTATCATTATGTTGATACCCAGAACAAACTGGTGAATCTAAACGTTCTGCCAATTTTTTACAATCTTCTATAGCGTTACCAATAACTACGCCAGCTCCTGATAATATAACTGGAAATTTTGCACTTGATAGTAACTTAGCTGCGTGATTAATCGCACTTACACCGCCTGCTTGTCTTTCTAATCTAACAATTGGAGGTAGATCAATATCAATTACCTGTGTCCAATAATCTCTTGGAATATTAATTTGTGCTGGAGCAGATCCTCTTATTGCTTTTTCTATTACGCGATTTAAAACTTCTGCCATACGTGATGGGTCACGTACTTCCTCTTGATAGCAAACCATATCTTTAAAAAGATTCATTTGTTCAACTTCTTGAAAACCACCTTGGCCCATTGTTTTGTTTGCCGCTTGTGGTGTTACTAAAAGCATAGGAGTATGGTTCCAATAAGCTGTTTTAATTGGTGTTACTAAACCTGTAATTCCTGGCCCATTTTGTGCAATGCACATTGCAATTTTACCTGTAGCACGAGTGTAACCGTCAGCTATTAAACCTCCATTTGATTCATGCGCAACATCCCAAAAAGTTATACCAGCCTTGGGAAAAAGATCTGAGATAGGCATAAAAGCAGAACCTATAATTCCAAAAGAATGTTCTATTCCGTGCATTTGAAGAACTTTTACAAAAGCTTCTTCTGTTGTCATTTTAGTCATGATAAAATCCCTAAAAAATACTTTAAATATATCAATTTTAAGGCTATATCCAGTAGGAAAATGTCTCAAACAGATTTGATAATTCACAACGAAAAAGACAATGTAGCTGTTGTCGTTATTGAGAAAACATCCAAAAATCAGGAATGTACAGGATGGATTATGGAAAACGACAAAACAATTAACATAAAATCTATTAATGAAATTCCTCTTGGTCACAAAATTGCTCTTCAAGATCTTAAAGAAGGAGACACAATTTTAAAATATGGACACGATATAGGAAAAGTTGTTAAATCAATAAAAAAAGGTGCACATGTTCATGTTCACAATGTAAAAACTAAGAAGTGGTAATATTATGGAAATTCCAAAAAGTTTTTTAGGTTATAAAAGAGAAAACGGAAGAGCGGGAACAAGAAACCATGTGATTATACTTCCGGTAGATGATATTTCAAATGCATGCGCCGAAGCGGTAGCAAATAATATTAAAGGTACAATAGCCTTGCCACACTCTTATGGAAGACTTCAATTTGGAGCAGATTTAGAATTACATTTTAGAACAATGATTGGAACTGGAAGTAACCCAAATGTAGCAGCAGTAATAGTTATAGGGATAGAACCCAAATGGACAAAACGAATTGTAGATGGAATAGCAAAAACAGGAAAGCCGGTTGAAGGTTTTCACATCGAGCGGACTGGAGATATTGGTACTGTGATGAAAGCATCAAAAAAAGCACAAGAGTTTGTAATGTGGGCTTCTGAAAAACAAAGAGAAGAATGTCCTTTAAGTGATTTATGGATATCAGTTAAATGCGGAGAATCTGATACGACGTCAGGTCTTGCTTCAAATCCAACAGTTGGGAACCTTATGGATAAATTAGAACCGCTTGGAGTTCATTTATGCTTTGGAGAAACTTCAGAACTAACAGGAGCTGAAACTGTTTGTGCTAAGAGAGGAGCTACACCTGAGGCCTCAAAAAAATTTATGAAAACTTGGAGTGCTTATAATAATTTTATTCTTAAAGAAGCTACTGACGATCTCTCAGAAAGCCAACCGACTGCCGGAAATATTGCTGGCGGTTTAACAACTATTGAAGAAAAAGCTTTTGGTAACTTTCAAAAAATTGGCTCTTGTAAATTTATTGATGTGTTGGAACCTGCGGAAACACCAACCAAAGGTAAAGGTTTATATTTTATGGATACTTCTTCTGCAGCAGCTGAGTGTGTAACTCTTCAAGCAGCAGGGGGTTTTAATATTCATTTATTTCCAACGGGGCAAGGTAATATAGTAGGTAATCCAATTGAACCAGTTATAAAATTAACAGCTAACCCATTGACAGTAAAATCTATGGGAGAACATATAGACTGTGATGTATCAAAAATTCTTTCTAGAGAAATGAATCTATCTGAAGCTGGTGATGAATTAATAAAAATAACTATCAAAGTAGCCAATGGCAGGTTAACTTGTGCAGAGGCTTTGGGTCATAAAGAGTTTGTAATGACTAAACTCTACAGAAGTGCTTAATGTCAAATTCAGCAGAACGATGTCTTTTTTGCAATAAAGCAAAACAAAAGATTATTGATTCAAATAAATTAATTTTTGTAGTTAGAGACAGTTACCCAGTTACAAAATACCATACTTTAATTATTCCTCACAGGCATGTTTCTGATTTTTTTGATCTTAGCCATGATGAACTTTCTGATTTAAATAAAATATTAAAAAAACAAAGACAATCATTATTAAATATAGATAAAGAAATTACTGGATTTAATGTTGGTGTTAACGCAGGTCCTGACGCTGGACAATCAATTATGCATTGTCATATCCATTTAATTCCAAGAAGAAAAGGTGATACAAAAAATCCTAGAGGAGGAGTTAGAGGAGTGATACCATCGAAACAAAAATACAACAAATGAATACAGATTATTTTTCAAAAGTAAGAATATTAGATGGCGGCATGGGTCAACAAATGCTTGCAAAGGGCTTACAAGCTAGGGGAAGTTTATGGTCTGCTACTGCATTAATAGAAAAAAAATATCACCAACTAGTTATTGATACACATTTAGATTTTATTAAATCTGGAGCTGAAGTAATTGTTACAACTAATTTTTCTGCCAGAAGAACTAGAATGATTCAAAATAAAGTTGAGAAGTATTTCAATTATGCTAATGAAATGGCTGGAGAACTTGCCCTAAGAGCTAAGGAGATTTCTAAAAAAAATGTTTTAATTGGAGGAAGTTTGCCAGCTCAAAATGATACATATGTTCTAGATCCAAGAGATAAAAAGATAATAGAAAAAGGGTTTTTCGATCAAGCTATCTTGCTTAAACCTTTTGTTGATTTTTTTTATTTAGACGTTATGTCTGGCAGCAAGGAATGTGATATAGCATTAAATGTTACAAAAAAATTAAATTTACCTGTTTTAGTTGGGTTACATATTAAGAAGAATGGAAAACTTCCTTCTGGGGAAAGTATAGTTGAAGTATTTAAAAAGTGTAAAGGAGAAAATTGGTTAGGACTTGTAGCTGCATGTGTGTCTCCCGAAATTATAGAAAAGGCAGTTGAAGAAATTAAACAACTAAAAATACCTTTTGGCTTTAAAGTAAATCTTTGGAAAACAGAAGAACCTATACCTGTACATAAATTTGCTTCTCCTATAGATAAAATTGGAACTAATCCTGTTGAAAGTATGGGCACAAGAAACGAATATACTGACGTAAGGTTTTTAGAATTCTCAAAAAATATGATGGATCATGGAGCAACAATTCTAGGAGGTTGTTGTGAAACAAAACCATCTCATATAAAAAAAATTTCTATACTTAAAAATTAATTAATAAAGGTTTTTTTTATTTGAAATTTTATATTGCTTTTGGTGGTGGTGGTGCTTTTGGTGCATTAATTCGTTTACTTATTTGTCTTCTGACATAAGAAACAAAAATACCAGCTGAAAGAGCTATAAAAATCGAAGAAACTCCATAAACGATGGGGTATTGATTAGAGAGATTATAGATTGTAATACCATAGTCACTGATTTCTGCAATTTTATCTGTTGGTACTTTTAAACTGACTTCACCATTTTTAAAAAAAGTTTCATATGCCATTAAAATTCCCACTGAAAGCATAAGTAAAGCAAGTAAAGCCTTTAGTTGTGAACCATCAAGTCGCTGTCCAATTTTTTGACCTGAATGGACACCAATTATAGATCCGGTGATCAGTATTAAAACGAGCAATAAATCAATTGTGTGATAAGTAAAAGCATGCGAAATGGTAACAAATCCTGTTATAAATATTGTAACAAATAAAGATGTTCCTGGAACAAGTTTAGTTGGCATGCCAATTAAATAAATCATGGCTGGTACCATTAAAAAAGCTCCTCCTACACCCATAATTGCAGAAATAAATCCCACTATAACACCCAACAAAAGAGGAACTAAGGCACTTTCATAAACTTTGGATGTTTTAAATCTCATTCTAAAAGGAAGTCCATGTATCCAGTAGTGAGTATGTAATTTTTTCTTAACTGCTATTTTTTTTTTAAACATGTTAATTTCAACTAAACCATCTCTAAGCATAAAACTTCCAATGATAGCAAGCACATACATATAAGCTAAAGCAATTACAATATCTATTTTGCCGATACCTTTAAAATAACTAAAAGTTAAAATTCCAATGAAAGTTCCCAAAAGTCCACCAATAACAATTAGCCAACCTATTTTAACATCAAGAGTTTTTTTAAACCAATGAGTTAAAGCTCCTGAAGATGATGAAGCTAAAATATTATTTGCTTCATTTGCTACTGCATAAATTGGAGGTATGCCCATAAAAATTAGTAGTGGAGTCATAAGAAAACCTCCTCCTACACCAAACATCCCTGAGAGAAAGCCGATAACAAAACTTACAAAAAGTATTAATATTACATTTATTTGAACTTCGGCTATGGGTAAGAAAACTTCCATAAAATATTTATTTAATAAATATTCTTGAAATATAAAAATGTCAATAAATAGATAACCTAATAAATGGTTGCACCAAAGACCTTGACCTCGCCATCTTCGACTCCAAGCACTAATCTACCTAGAAAATCACCATTAACAGAATTACTTGTCTGTTTATAAAGAACTGTAATGTGAGAATTTCTTCTTAAACAGCCTAGAACTTCTTTTTTGTCTGATAAACTAGTTAATAACTTGTTATTTGCCCACTGTTTTCCTAACTCTACTTCATTAGCGCCAAATAGCATTTGAGAAGAGAAATCTCTTGTAAAACCTCCATAATCTTTTTGGTTAGAAGTTTTTATTAAATTATCCCAAATTGGATTAGCAATTTCTATAATTTCTTCGTCAGTTTTCTTGAGAAGATCCATTTGTTTTATCTAATGTTTTAAGAAGCTTTTTTTTTCTCTTCATCGCCAATGATATGATAAACAGGCATCTTTTCCATAGTAAACTTGCCAGTTTTAGGATCACGGCGTGAAACGGTTAAACAGTGCCAATTTTTATCATCTAATTTCATATGGTCACCTCGATAATAATATCCAGGCCAACGCGTTTCTTCACGAAACAAAGTATGCTCTGTAACGCACTGTGAAGTTATTGCTCGGTGTTTTAATTCCCAGGCACGCATAAGCTGATGATAATCTTCGGCACCAATATGTTCTAAGTCTTCTTGAAACCACTGTAACAATTCCAAACCTTTTTTAAGCAAATTTCCATTCGTCATATAATTAACTGAGATACCTCCAACATACTCATCCATAATTTTTTGAAGACGTTGAAGACCTTGAATTGGAGAAAAATAACTTGGTGAAACTGTACCTCCAGTAATCTCATTTCTGCCAACAGTATAATTTTCTAATGGTTTATATATAATTTTTTTAAAATCTTCACATTGTTTTTCGCTAACCTTAATATTTTTTGCTTTTTGATCTTCTATATATTTAACAGCAGCTTTTGCAGCTAAACGACCTTCTGTGAAAGAACCTGATGAAAATTTGTGAGCGCTTCCTCCAACTGTATCCCCTGCCCCAAAAAGGCCTTGGACAGTCATCATCCTATTATATCCCCAAAAATATTCTGGTGGAGATATATCTTCTGGGCCGCTTACCCAGGCTCCTGAACAAGTTGCGTGAGAACCCATAACATATGGTTCTGAAGTTGTTAGTTCGGGATTTGTATATTTAGGATCTATATTTTGAGATGCCCAAACAACTGCTTGCCCTACTGTCATACCAAGGAAATTTTCCCAACCAACTGTTTCTAAATGCGGGTCTTGAAAAGCTTCTTTAGTCACCATTTGAATTGGTCCACCACCAGCCATAACCTCTTGGACAAAGGCATGATTACGTAAACATGTTGGTGTTGGATGATGATCAATATATTCTCCAACTAATTTTTTTGTTTGATCGTACCATTTTTTTTCATAGTTTTCGCCATTAGCATTTTGTGTGTAAGTTTTTAAATGTAAAAAATAAGCTCCGACTGGCCCGTATCCATCTTTAAATCTACATAAAACAATTCGGTTTTCCATTTGAGTCATTTTAGCTCCAGCCGCGATTGGTAACGCATAAGCTGAACCGTTGCTCCAAGGAGCATACCAAGTTCTTCCCATACCTTCACCAACTGCCCTAGGTTTAAAAATATGTGACGCTCCACCTGCTGCAACAATTACAGTTTTAGCACGAAACACATAATAGTCCCCTGTGCGCATATTAAAACCTACTGCACCACCAACTCTATTTTCATCATTTTCATCCATAAGTAAGTGGGTGATCATTATTCGATTATAAATTTTATCTGCAGATTTTTTAGCTGCTTCAGCTACTATTGGTTTGTAACTTTCGCCATGAATCATTATTTGCCATTTACCTTCTCTTTGATAGCGTCCAGTTTTTGGATTCTTCATCATGGGTAAACCCCATTCATCAAACATGTGAACTGTTGAATCTACATGGCGAGCCATATCGTAACCAAGATCTTCTCTTACTAATCCCATTAAATCGTTACGTGCGTAACGCACATGATCTTCGGGTTGATTTTCATTCCACTGCATTCCCATATAGCAGTTAATTGCATAAAGCCCTTGCGCAACCGCGCCGCTTCTATCGATGTTTGCTTTTTCAACACAAATAATTTTTAAATCTCTTCCCCAGTGTCTTGCTTCAAATGCAGCACCAGTGCCAGCCATTCCTCCACCAACAACAAGTATGTCACATTCTTCGTGATAAGTTTTATGTTTCGCCATTAATAATAAACTCCTTTTTTAAATGAATTTTTATCAATTGTTGGTAATTCTTTTTTAGTATTTAAACCCTCAGGTTCAGAATAAAGTGTTTGAGACTTAATTTCTCCTTGATTTGGTTTGTCGACTTCAGCAAGTTTTGGAATAAATTTACCCCATGGCTTTGTTGTTATTGGAGAGACAAAATCTTTTTCTGTCCCATTTCTGAATTTTATTTTCCAAGAAATTGTTCCCTTTTCTTCTTCTCGACGAACTCTGACGCTATGCCCCATAGGAGCAAAATCCGCATACCCACGGACATCAATTGCATGATTTGGACATGCCTTTACGCATGAATAACATTCCCAACAAAAATTAGGCTCTATATTTTTTGCACGTCTAATAGTTTCATCGATATGCATAATATCAGATGGACAGATATCAACGCAGTGTCCACAACCATCACAACGTGTCATATATACAAAAGTTGACATAATTATTTCTGTTCCTTCTTTACATAATTTATATACATATTAATAGTGTTTTGGTGTCTCACGACTGATGCCTAGACCAAATTGTTTAGAAGCCTTTGCTGGTGGTGGTAAATTATCTCTTGAACCATCAGCTTCTGCTAAATTTTTTTGAAGTGCTGCCCCTGGTTTATAAAACATATGTGCAAACTTAGACCAATACACCCCACCAAATAAAACAAGATTAGATATAATAAATAAAATTAAAAATACTTTATCGTCCCATCTGTCATTTAAGTTTAACGATTGTAAAAATGACCAGACTATACCAAAAAAAGAAGATGCTAGGAGTGCTAGTACAAATAAATCTGCTTTAATAATTCTATACCAAGGCTGAGCTTCTGAATAAACATCTACTCTTAAAAAAAACCAAAACCAAGAGCCGCCAAGAATAGTCATTATGGCACCAACATGCCAGATGATTGGCCATACTGAAGGAGTATTTGAAGTTGGTGAAGCATAACAAAAAATCATTACAACTGAACCAGTCCAAAATAAAACAGTTCCATACATACCAAGAAGATGGGCTGCTCTCCTTTTCCCAGCACCCAGCTCTGATGTAGTTGCTATGTCACTCGCTATTGTTTTTAAAATTACTGAAGTTTTTTCACCTGTAGTAAGTATTTTTTTTGCTGATTTTTTAGCTTTCTTCGCGTTTTCAAAAAAATATTTTACATTTTTTTTATGAATTATATCTACAAAAGTTCCTAAAACTACTAACAATCCCATAACAACGACAAAACTTTGCATTGCAATAACTGGTATAGTTTCTGAAAGTATTGAAAATGGATTAATGGTAATCAAAATAACTCCCTTGTCATTCAAAAAATTTAATAGATGGCTCAATTTAGAACCATCTATTATTATTTAATATTATAAAATCCTTGTTTGATTAAGCAGCCACCTGCATTGGAATATTATGTTTAACTGCCATACCAGTTAAAAAATTCCAAAGATATTTAGCTGTCATTAAAGCTGACTTTTCTGCTTTAACTTGCTCAACTTCATTTAAACCATCAAGCAATTTTTCACAAGCTACTCTGTGGTATTCATCAGCAGCCTTGTGAACTTCGAAAAATTCCAATCCTTCTTTTGATGAAACTCCATAGTGGTTTTTTAAACCTCTAATTTTTGTTACTGCTATTTCTGGTATTTGTCTTTCATAAGTGTAAAGAGAAGCAAGACCTTCAGCATAGCTTGCTCTACTATGCTTAAAAAAATTATCAATCATATCATCAGTAAACTTTTCCTTTGTAACTGAATCTATCTTTAATTTTTCTGCCCCCACAGCTGATGCAAAATTTTTCCAAAGTTTTGGGTGATCTGCATCTTGTTTTTCCTCATCTTGAAGATTTTCAAGCAAAATTTTTCTTTTTTCTATATCTTCGCATAAAGAATGCGTAGCGCTGATATAACGAGGAAATGCTTTTACATGCTGATAGTATTGTTCTGCATAATCCTTAATTATCTCCCTTGTCAGCTTTCCTTCGTTCCAAGCTTTATAAAAAGGATGTTTAAGTAAGTGGTATTTATCTAGTTTTTCTTTTAATTGATTTGAAAACATAATTATCTCCTTGTTTAATAATTAAGATCATTATCTTTTTCGTATATTTAATCAAGAAGGATTAAACGCCACATTAAAAAATTTTATCAACTTTAAGTTGTAGCTAGCCTTGGTAATGGCTTCTCATCTATAGGTAGATGTATTACAGCAGCGAAAAAGGAAAGTCCTACAGATAGATACCAAGCATAATCATAGGAGCCATATTGATCATAAAAATATCCACCTAGGTACGCTCCTAAAAATGATCCTATTTGGTGACTAAAAAATACTATGCCGTAAAGAGTTGCTAAATATTTTGTTCCAAAAACTTGTGAAATAATCCCATTTGTTGGTGGAATAGTTGCCAGCCAAAGAAATCCATAAAGCACTCCAAAACCTATTGCTACGTAAGTTGATGTAGGAAGAATTAGAAACAAAATTAGCACAATTCCACGAGCAAAATATAAAATACTCAATAATATTTTTTTACTATACTTTCCTGATAAATAACCGAATGACAATGTTCCAAAAACATTAAAAAGACCTATTAAAGATAAAATTGCAGCAGCTGTCCATATTTCAAAGCCACGTTCTTGGATGTACATAGGTATGTGTGCTGAAACTAAAGTTATATTAAAACCACATACAAAAAAACCAAGTATTAAAAGTATAAAACCTTTATGATTAAATGCCTCTTTTAGTGCTTCTGGAAGTGTTTGATTATCTACTTTAATACCGTCGTTTATATTTTTTTCTTTCTTAACTTCACGCAGAAAGATTGCGGCGATCATTCCGAATAAAACAAAGTACAAATATGTGTTTAGTGTTTTTTCCCAGCCAAACGTAGATAAAGCATATTTTGTGTATATAGGAGAGAAAAAATAACCAATTGAAGCCATAGAGACTACAATTCCTATAGCCATTCCTCTAGTTTTGTTTGGAAAATGTTTTCCAACAGCACCGATCTGAACACTTATTGCTGTGCCGCCTAAACCAATTCCAATTAATAAACCAAGGTTAATTTGAAAAAATATTCCTGTATTTGGTCCTGAATAAAGTAAATAAATTCCTAATGCTACAAAACAGGCTGCTAATATTGTAACTTTTCCACTTCCAATTTTATCTGCCAATGCACCAAAAATTGGTGCAAACATTCCCCACATTAGCATTTGCAATCCTATTGCCAAACCAAACTCTGTAATTGTGCACTGTAAATCTTTTACAAAAAAATCCGTAAACAACCCAAAGACCATACGGAGTCCCATGAATATCGCAACTATAAAACAAGCAGAAATAAGTGTAATGAAAGCTACATTACTTGGAAAGAATTTTTCTTTTGTCATTTAATAAATTTTAAAGATCTTCTTAAATCATTGATTAAATCTTTTGGATCTTCAAGACCAATGTGTAAACGAACTAAATGTTCATTTTTTTCTAATTTAAAATAACGTCTTATACCTAATTCAACTGGATCAGTATAAACAGCAAGGCTTTCAAAACCTCCCCAGCTATATCCAATCCCAAAAAGTTCTAATGAATTTACAAATTTGTAAACTGATTTCTTGTTTTTGCTTTTTATTATTATACTCAATAAACCTGATGCTCCAGAATAATACTTTTTTAATAATTTAAATTCTCTTGACGAAGGTTTGTAAGGATATAATATTTTAGATATCTTTCTTTGAGTTTTTAAAAAAGAGATAATTTTTTTTGCATTTTCTTGATGTTTCTCTAATCTTATATCTAAAGTTCTTAAACCTCTGATAATTAAATATGCATCATCAGACGATAGTCTATAACCCGAAACATGATTATACCACCATACTTTTTTATAAACATTTTTATTAACTGCTACCGTGCCTGCCATTACATCAGAGTGACCAGAGTAATATTTTGTTGCTGAAGTAATTGATATATCAAAACCTAGTTTTAATGGTTTAAAAAAGTATGCTGTTGCCCAAGTATTATCAATTGCTGTAAATATATTTTTGCTTTTTGCAAGAGAAACTATTTTTCCAAGCTCGTTCATTTCAAAAGTGTTGCTCCCAGGATTTTCAACATAAATAAGCTTAGTTTTTTTTGTAATTTTATTTTTTAAATCGTTAAAGTTATTTGGATTATACCAGATAGCTTTTATCTTAAATTCTTTTAGTAAATCATCTGTAAGTTTTTGTGTTGGTCGGTACACACCATCTGAAATTACTATCTCGTCCCCTGGTCTACATATACTCATTATTGATAATGCAACTGCAGCAAAACCTGTTGGTGTTAAAAAAACTTGATAAGCTTCTTCCAACCCTCTAAGCATTTTTTGCAATTGAACTGACGTTTGTGTACCTTGTCTTCCATAGTCCCAGTGTTCTACATCTTTTCCCTTAGCTATATCTTTTTGATGTTTTCTTAACTCTTCCATTGTTTTAAACAGAATTGTAGATGCACGAACTACTGGAGGGTTAACAGATCTAGAAGTGTAATCTTTTGCAGCAGTTTTTAAATATGTTTTTATTGATTTTTCCATAAAATATTTGATAACAAAATAAGACAATGCTATATCCTCCAAATAAGGTCAATTATATAATTAATATGGAGGAAAATTAAACATGGGCTATCCCAAAAAGCACAGAGGAAGAAGAAAAATGGGCTCAAAAAAAAGAAGAGCTCGTAAAAGAAACAAAAGAAAATAGTTTTTTATAGTGGAAGAAATCATCAGAATTAGAAAAGCAAGTATTTGGATATTTATTGTACCAATAGCTGTACTAAACCTATGCTTAGTATTGTCAATAAATTATCATATATTTGATTTTACTGAACCAAATTTTTGGTCAATATTCAGAGTTGATCAAGTAAGTCGATCAGCATTTACTATACCCTATTTTGACGGAAGTATGTCTATCAGTAGAACAGCGAGAGGCTATCCTAATTATCTTCTATTTAAACCAGGAATGATAATAACAGCGATATTTTTAACACAATACTGGATAGCATATAATAAATTATTTAAAAAAATAGATGAAAGTAAAAAAAATAAATATTTTTTATTTTTCGGAATAGGTTCAGCCTTATTTTTAGCATTGCACTCTATTTTTTTAGGATATGAATTAGATTTTGAATTATATAAATTTTTCAGAAGATTTATGCTATTAGGCTTTATAATATTCGAAATAGTAGCTCAAGCCATTTTGGTGATAAATTTAATCAGAATAAAGGAAAAAATAAACCAATTTATAAATAAAGGAATTCTTCGTATAAAAATTATTTTAGTATCTCTGTTAATTATTGTAGCTTTATGTTCCATTCCTATTCTAAGCTCTTTAAACCATGTTCATTTTAAACACGCCCTGGAATGGAATTACTTCATTGCAATAGTCACTTTTTATCTACTAACTTTTATGTTTTGGAAAAAAAAGAAAACCTGAGTTCACACACCCGAAGGTGTATGAACAAAAGTTTTGGTTCGTCGTTGTAGGCGCTACCGCCGAACCCGCCACTCCACTATGTTGAGCGCTACTCTGCGGAGTTTTCTGCCCGATAAGCTTGAACCTCTCGGTCTTTCCTTATCTGGCCAGTTAAGAGTTGCCTCTTAAGTCATTATCATTTAACCATTTTTTTAAAAAAAATTAAATCACTATTTAGTTGTTTTTTTGTATTTAAATTTAATATGTTAATTACGTGGATAAGTATTTTTTCTCCGTTTTATCTATCCAGCCACCACCAAGTACTTTGTCACCTAAATTATTTTTTTCATAAAAAACACACGCTTGTCCTGGTGATACTCCTTGTTCAGTTTCAGATAAATTAACTACTGCTTTATTATTTTGTAAATTGATTTTAGATTCAATTAATTTTCCTGTTGATCTTACTTTTATAAATAAATTTTTATTAAAAAATTTTAAATCACATAGAAAATTAATATTTTTTACATAAATCTTATTAATTCCTAAAAAAGATTTGTTCCCGACAATAACTTCATTATTTTCGGCATTTATATCTAATACATACAATGGTTCTTTGTGGGCTATTTTAATTCCTTTTCTTTGCCCAATTGTAAAATTAATAATACCATCATGATTTCCAATTATTTGGCCACTTACATCTAATATGTTTCCATTTTTAAAACTTTTAGGGTTATATTTTTTAATTACAGATGCATAATCTCCGTTAGGAACAAAACATATATCTTGGCTGTCTGGCTTGTCAGCTACATTTAAATTAAGTTCTAAAGCAATTTTTCTCGTATCCTCCTTTTTTATTTTACCTAGAGGAAATCTTAAGAAATTTAACTGTTCCTGAGTTGTACTAAAAAGAAAATAGCTTTGATCTCTGGTTAGATCTGTAGCCCTATACATTTCAGCATTACCATTTTGCTGAATTCTATTTACATAGTGACCTGTAACCAAAGCATCTGCTTTTATTTCCTTAGCGTATTCATATAAATCTCTAAATTTTACTGTTTGATTGCATTGTACGCACGGAATAGGTGTTTCTCCAGCTATATAACTATTAACAAATGTATCGATAACATCTTTTTTAAATTTTTTTTGATAATATAAAATCTTATGTTCTATATTTAGTTTTTGTGCTACCCTTTTTGCATCTAAAATATCTTGTCCAGCACAACATTGTTTATTTTTTTTTGATGTTTTTATTGTGTCATAAAGTTTTAATGTAATACCGATTACGTCATAACCTTCTTTTTTCATTAACCCAGCTACTGTTGATGAATCTACACCTCCTGACATAGCTACAACTATTTTGGTATCTTTAGGAGATTTTAAAAAACCAAGTGAATTAGTTTTTTTTCTTATAGTATTCATAAATTTAGAATGTTATTTATTAATATGTATGTTTTAATGTATAAGAGATAATATTTCCATAATGTTTTTAAATTATAAACCTGGAGATTATGTAATAAACGCTAGTGAAAAAGCTTGGGGTATAGGGCAGATTCAATCCATAATTAAAAATAAGGTAACAGTTAATTTTGAAAATGCAGGAAAGAAAGTTATAAATAGCAGAGAAATTGTTTTAGAAAAGATTAAAAAAATTGAATAATTTAAATTTAAAAAATATAGCTGAAAATCTCTTGGAGACATTTTTAGAAGCAGGAAGAGTGGCTAAAGATATTAGTCAAAAAGGGGTAAAAATTACGATTAAAGCAGACAAAACTCCTGTTACTGATGGTGATTTGGCAGTGGATAAAATTCTAAGGGATAAAATTTCAAAATTAACTCCTCAAATACCTATAATATCTGAAGAAGCTACTGATTTAGAAAAAAAAAATAAAAATAAAACTTTTTGGCTAATTGACCCTATAGATGGAACAAGACAATATATAAAAAAAGAAAGTGAATATACCTTAAATGCTGCTTTAATAATTAATCTTAAGCCTGAGCTTGGTATTGTCTACGCTCCTTACCACGATAGATTATTTTTTTCATACGGAAAAGGATTTTCTTTTGAAATTAAGCAAGGTAAGAAGATGATTTTAAACTGCGAAAAAAAAAATCCTAATGAAATTATAGGTTTAACAAATTCTGACATTACGCCTAGCGAAGTACTAGAAATTTATAAAAAATACAATGTTACAAAATCAGTAAAAATGTCTAGTTCATTAAAATTTTGTGTTATAGCAGCAGGTGAAGCTGATATTTATGCTGCTAAAGCAAGAGCGTTTGAGTGGGATATTGCTGCAGGCCATGCTGTTTTAGAAGGCGCTAATGGTTCTGTTAAAACATATGACTTGAAAGAAGTTTTATATGGTAAAAAAAATTTTAAAAATTTGCCTATAATAGCTAAAGGAAAAATAAAAGACTTAAAATAATTACAACTCAAAGTTGTATATTACAAAGTTAATTCTTACTTTGTTTTTTAATTAAAACATATAGTATGTAATAAAAACTCGAGGGGATTCGATGATAAGAAAATTACTGCTATTAGTAATTATAGGTATTGCTATACAAGGTTGCGTGGTAGCGCCTATCGCGCTGCTTGGACCAGCCGCATCAGGATTTTCAACAGCTTCATTAGTTCAAACCGGCATAACGACAGGCCTTAATTATAACGTCAAGAAAAAAACTGGCAAAACTATTACTGAACATGTTCTAGACACTGTAACTAGCGAAACATTAAAACAAACATATTTGCCAAAAAGTTCAAGTAAAGAAAAAAACATAATAATTAAATCTAAATAAAACCCATACAGTTATTTTATGATCAAAGAAAATGCTTAAAACTGTAGTTATTATTGTTGTATCTGTTTCAGTATTTGGTGTCCTGTTTTTTTTATATGTAAAAAGATCTTTAAAAAAACAGCTAGATTTCTATTTGTCAAAAAGTAAAAAAAAGAAATTTGATTAAAGCATCTTACAAAATTTTTTAAACTCAATTTTACTAAGTTCTAAAACTTTTTTCGATATTTCATAACTAAATCCGGATCTTGCAAGAATTGAGATATCTTTTTTATAGAATAAAGGTCTATTATTTTCTTCTCTGATTGGACCTATTCTTCTTTTCTTACAAATTTTGATAGCAGAAAAGAAGTCAGAATCTGGGTCGTTAGATATTATTTTAGAAATACTATCGTTAATATATTTTTCGTCAATTCCTTTTTTAATTAAACCATATCTAATTTTATTCAATGAATAACCTTTTCTCAAAAAAAATTTTGATTTAAAATCAGAATAATGTTTATCACTTATGAATTTACTTTCCATAAGTTCATTAATAACAACATCGATTAAATTAAAAATTTCTTTTTTATTTGATATATTGTATTTTTTTTTAACAAGTTTTTTAAATAAAAAAATTCTTAATTGCTGCTTCGATGGATTATATTTTTCAAGATATGCGTGTGCAAAATTTCTAATATCATCAATTGTAGCCTTTAAGTCTTTCTTATTTTTAATAGGATTCATAGATTTTATATATTATATTACAAAATTAAATTTTTATGCTAATTCAATTTAAAGATTATTTAACTTTTGAAAATATATATTTGTGGGTGAACTTAGGTGTTTTACCCTTCTGGCTTTTGCTAATTTTGCTACCAAAATCTAATTTTACTCAAGTATTGGTAAATTCTATAATAGCGCCTCTTATACTTGGTTCTGTTTACGTTTATGTTGTATATCAATCAATTTTATTGGATGAAAATATATTCGATATTCTTCTATTATATCTCAGTTTGGATAATCTTTATACAGTATTTGCTACAGAGTCCTTTTTATTAATATTTTGGATACATTTTTTATTTTTAAATCTCTTTTTGGGAAATTGGATTGTACGAGATGCTATAAAATTTAATATTCCTCAAGGCTTAATTGTATTTCACTTAATTTTAATTTATTTTTCTGGGCCGTTTGGTATTTTCTTGTATTGGTTAATAAGAGTTTTTTATTCAAAAAAATTAAAATTTCATGACTAAGGTATTTGAATTCTTCTTCGATTTTGCAAGTCCTTACACATTTATAGCTCACAAAAAAATTATACAATTTGAAAAGGAAAAAACTATAAATGTAAAATATAAACCAGTTTTATTAGGTGGTCTTTTAAAATTAGCTGGAATTAAAGCAAATGCTGACATTCCAATTAAAGCCAAGTATATGATTCGCGACTGTAAAATTTCAGCTGAAAAAAATAATATAGTTTTTAAATTTAATAATTATTTTCCAATATTAACATTAAATTTAATGAGATGTGTTATAGTTGCTGAGCGCAAAGGCTTTGATCGAAATTTTATAAATAAAGTTTTTGAAGCTATTTGGATTGATGGCTTAAATTTAAATGATAGTTCTATTTTAGAAAAATTACTAAAAAATTTAGAAATAAACCCTAAAGTCTTTTTAACTGATGCTAGTGACCAAAAAATTAAAGATGATTTAAAAAAAAGAACAGAAGAAGCTTTTAGTAAAGGAGTTTTTGGTACTCCCTCATTTATTGTTAATAATAAATTATTTTGGGGTCAAGATCGCTTAGAATTTGCTATAAGTGAAGCAAATAAATAAATTTATGCTGTTTAATAATTTTATTTTTTAGGAATCTTATGAAAAAACAAAAAAATGCCATAAAAATAAACTTTTTTAAAAAAATTTTTATTAAAATTTGTAGGTTGTTAGGTTATGAAATAATTGATCAAAATAATTTATATATTCCAACGTCAAATAAATTTTTTAATGAAGAGTTAAGTGTAGCTGGAAAAAAGTCTATAAATTTACCATTAGGTGAGGTTAAAATAACTAAAAAGATTAAAAATCTAGATATTATAGTTAAAACTTGCACGACTGTTAATTTAGTTAGTCAAACTAAAAAAAGAATTTTTGAAAAAGAAAAATCAGAATACACTTTTAGATGTATTAATTCACTTATCAAAAGTGTTACTTTTGCAAAAAATAAAATGCCTAATATTGACTTTAGAGTTTTTGTTGTTGATTATAATTCCACAAACTCAGATCTTGAAAAAATAAAAAGTAAACTAGATAAATCTTCCATTAAAAACAAGATGCTTAATATAAATGTAAAAAATTATGAACATAATATTGCTAACTTAAATGAAAAAAATGAAAAAGTTACAGATAATATGAAAGCTACTATGTGTAGTATTCATAGCACATTTTTGCTTGCAAAAGAGCAGTGTAATGATTTAATTTATTTTGTTGAAGATGATTATATTCATAATGAAATAGCAATCTCTGAAATGATATTTACATATGAAAGAATCTCTTCACAAATGAATAAGGAACTAGTTATTTGTCCATCAGATTATCCTTTTTTGTATAATAAAATAGATAGTACGTACATATATTTAGGAAATAAAAGGCACTGGAGAAGTACTGAAGAAACTTTGCTTACTTTTATGGTTAATAAAAGTTTTATAACAAAGTATTGGGCGTCATTAGACGGTATGTGTAAATTTGAAAACTCTCCCTTTGAAAAACCACTGCATAAAATTTATGAAAATGAATTATGTTTGTCCCCGATGCCTTCTTTGGCATTACACTGCACTAATGTTAATTCAGTCTTTGGGTTATCACCTGGTATTGATTGGAAAAAAATTTGGGACGAAAATGCTGATTAAATCTGCTTAGAAAAACAGCCTCTGCTAAATTTATACAAAGGCTGTTTTTAAGCTTATTTATTAAACATTTCTTTAAGTGCTTTTGCTGGCAAGAACTTGACTTTTTGTGATGCTGCAATCTGTATCTGTTCTCCAGTTCTTGGGTTTCGACCTACTCGAGCCTTTCTTTTAGCCACTTTGTACGTCCCAAAACCAGCAATTTTGACTTGCTCATCACTTTTTAAGCAACCCAAAATAATCTCGGTAATTCCGTCAAATGTACGTTCAGCATCTGCTTTACTGAGATTCATGCTTGAAGATATTTTGCCTATTAGTTGTTTTTTGTTCATTTTAGCCTCTTTTTTGTGCTTTTTTTACTTTTCACATAAATATAAGGAAAATCAATGTTTTTTTTAGTGTGTTTTGAAGATATCAACACAATATATGGTTATATGTCTAAAAATGTTGATTTTAAAGGCTTTTTTCAATTTTAAAGACTGCTTTTTATGTTTTTTTAAAAAATTCCTAAACCTTTTAAGTCGTTAAATGTCACAAAAAACATCAAAGAAAACAACAAAAATAAACCGATTCGAAAAAAACCTTCTTGAATTTTTTGACTTAGAGGACGTCCCAAAATTTTTTCAAAGAAATAAAACATTAAATGACCGCCATCAAGCATAGGTATTGGAAATAAATTTATCAATCCTAAGCTTATTGAAATATAAGCCATAACATTTAAAAAAGGGATAATTCCATATTCTGCAACTTTACCTGTAATATTAGCTATCTTTATTGGACCACCTAGCTGTGCGGGGTCACCAGAACCTGTTAATATTTTACCAAGATAATTCAAAGATGTAATAGTAACAAACCAAACTTCCTTTACTGAATAATATATAGCTTCAGCAGGACCTAAAGACTTTCTTTCAAATTTATTATTAGTAACTAAAAGTTTTATTCCAATTATTTTTTTTTTTACTGGAGTACCAAAATAATCCACATCATCAATAATATTAGGTGTAATTAATAAAGAAAGCTGTTTATCATTTCTTAAAATATCAAATTTAATTATTTCTGAGGTCGAAGTATTAATAAGAGTCGAAACCTCTAAGATGCTCTCAACATTTTTATTATCAATTGACAAAATTTTATCATTTTTTTTTAATCCTGAGATAAATGCTGGGCTATCTTTTTGTACTTCGTCAATAATTGCTGGTGTCATATCCTTGCCATAAAAAAAATTAACCATAGCAAAAATTAATATTGCCAAAACAAAGTTAGCTAACGGCCCTGCTGCAACTATTAATGATCTTTGATATAAAGGTTTTAAAATGAATAATTTTTTTCTATCCTCTTCTTTATATTTTTCAATTAATTCTTTTTGCTCTGATTGACTAAAAACATTTCGGTCTCCAAAAAATTTTACATAACCTCCAAGAGGTATCCAGCATATTTTCCATCGAGTGCCAAATTTATCATTCCATCCAAAGATTTCTTTACCGAAACCTATTGAAAAATCAGTAACACCAACCCCAAATTTTTTAGCAAAGTAATAGTGTCCATATTCATGGATAAATACTACAACGGTAATTAATACTATAAATGGTAATATATAATTCATTATCCCCAGGGACCTTTTATAATTTTCCTTTTTCTTTTAGTTTTTTTATTAAAAAACAATATCAAAATCATACCAGAAACAAAACCTCCAATGTGTGCTGCATATGCTACTCCTCCTCCAGTAGAAATAAATTGCAAAATAAACCAAAAACCTAAAACATATAAAGCTCTAATTTTAATTAACTGGCTAAAAAAACCAAATGGAATTAAAACTAATACTCTTGCATTGGGATGATTAATCAAATAAGCACCCAGCACTCCACCAATCGCGCCACTAGCTCCAACCATAGGAATCTGCGACTGAGTGTCTACGAAAACTTGTGTCATTGCCGCACCTACTCCAGCTAAAAGATAAAAAATTAAAAATCTTGATGGTCCTAAGTTATCTTCAATATTATCAGCAAAAATCCACATGTAGAGCATGTTTCCTATTAGATGCATAAAACCTCCATGCATAAACATAGATGTAAAAATAGTTAGAAAAGCTGGCACAGAATAAAGATCCATTGGCAATTGATTATGCCCCATCAGAACCGAAGGGATTAATCCGTATGAATAAAAAAGTTGACCAGTTTTATATGATTGAGAGCTAAGCTGAATCAAAAAAATCAAAATACATGAACCAATCAAAAAATAAGTTATTACAGGTTTGTTCGATGTAGGATTATCATCTTTTAAAGGAATCATAAGTTATTATAACAATTAATGGCGCAAGTGTTGCTATTAAAAAAGACCAGAATAACAAAGAGCTTGTTACGATATTTGGAAGTAAATCAAAAGGTAATAATGTCCCTATTAATATGCTTTTAGAAAAATCAGGACTTGGAAAAATTAATAAACCTAAAAATAAACCCAATAATATTGATGTTATAGCTTTTTTTTCGCTAAATTTTTTCTGATAAAACCCATAAAAAACTGTAATTACTGCAGCACAACATAAAAGGTCAGCTAATAGAAAAAGATACAAAATACTAAATCCCTTTGAAGCAATTATAAAAGAAATAAAAGATAAAATAATTACAAAAATTTTTGATAGTTTTAAATAATTTTTCTGAACTAAATTTGAATAAATTTTTTTCCCATCTACAATAACTATACTTGAAATAGCATTTATTAACGTATCAACAGTACTTATGGTTAATGATATGGCTAAAATAATAATTATTATTGACAAGAATTCTGTTTTATCTTTTAAAAGAATTGAAAAAAAAGCTAAGTCTGGATTTATATTATTATCAATTGAAATTGCAAATATTCCTGCCATTCCCATAAAAAAAACAATTGGAATAATAGTCCCAAACGAAAATAAGAGACTTCTTTTTAATACTTCATTATTTTTAGCTGCAAAAACTCTTTGCCAATTTCCTTGATGAAAAAGGTTAGTTGCTGCTACTGCAATAAAAAATGTCAGTCCAGCAGTATAATTGGGGAAATATTTGTAGCTAAGTAAATGACCTGAATTTTTTTGAATAACATCAAAAGTTATTTGATTCGGATTAATATTAAAGAAAAAATAAACTGAGATTAATAATAAAATCAGCACTATAAAAAATTGTAGATTATCAGTTAATATAGAAGCTCTTAGGCCTCCGTATAAAGTATAAACTAGCGTAGTTATGATAACCAGTATGGAGGTAAACCATAATGGAGTACCAGAAATATAGTTTACTAATAGTGAGACCGCAGTAACTTCTGCACACAAAAAAATAAACATATAAAAAATAGTTAATACTAAAATTAATTTAAATAGTTTTTTACCAAATTTTTTATAAATAAATTCAGTAAGTGTATTTCCTTTTGGAAAAATTTTTCTTATTTTCTTCCCTAAAAAAATAAAAGCAACCATTGGAAAAGCAGTACCAAGAGAATAACCTATTACGGAACCTATACCTCCCCAAGTTGCTGCTGAAGCCGGACCAAACAATATCCAAGCACCTAATGCTGATGCAATTAAACTTGTCGTTAAGGATAGAGTTCCTACATTTCTATTAGCTGTTAGGTAGTTTGATAAACCCTGGTGTCTTTTTGAATATAAAATTCCAATTAAAGCAAATAGCAAACTAATTGAAACAACTAATAATAAAGCAAAATTTTGATCTAAAAAATATACTTGATTTTTCATAATATTCCCTCACTGAATTACCAGTCAGGTTCTTAGGGTATAATCTCAGTCCGTAAAGACACCCCTTCGAACTCAATAATAATATCAATCTTTTATTTAGAAACAAACCAAATGATCAATATAAATTGGTCTTTTAATTCCAAACTTGTCTTTAATTTTATGTTGGTGTTCGTGATGAGAATGAACAAATACTGGGATAAGCTGATTGTTCATTGTTTTTAAAGTGTATATAAAATTCGTTCCTCTAAATTTTCTGTCAACCACTTCTAATTTTAAATTGCTTTGATCGTCGTGCTCTAAATCTTCTGGTTGAATTAAAAGTTTAACCGTTGAACCAATATTTTGTTTTTTAATAAAATTACCCTTTATTGTTCCCAACTCTGTATTTTCTAAGCTGTCACCGCCCGTAACTTTTGCTTCTATTAAGATCCCTCTATTTAAAAAGTTAACCACCTCTAAAGAATTTGGGTAATGGTAAATATTATAGGGAATATCAAACTGCTTAAGTGATTGATCAATAATAATTCCACATTTGTTACCCATATAAAAAGCTTCGTATGAATCATGAGTAACAATAATTGTTGAAACATTAACTTCGTTTAAAATCTTTTTTATTTTTAACTGTAATTCTTCTTTTAAACTTTGATCTATATTTGAAAATGGCTCATCTAAAAGAAGTAAATCAGGTTTAGACATTAAAGAACGTGCTAAAGAAACTCTTTGGGCTTCTCCTGAACTAATTTCATGAGGATATTTTTGCTGAATATCTTCCAAATGTAGGAGGTTAACAAAATCGTATACTGAATAATTAAATTTTTTATTTTTATTTCTATCTGCTCCAAATTTTATATTATCAATCACATTATAATGGGGAAACAAACAGTTTTCTTGAAATGAAAGAGCTATATTTCTTTTTTCGGGCTCCATATGAAAATCAGATGATGAAATTGTTTGTCCTTTTAAAACAATTTTTCCAGTTTCTATTTTTTCCAAACCTGCAATCGTTCTTAATATTGTAGTTTTTCCTATTCCGGACGGTCCTAATAAACAAATTATTTCTCCTTCTTTTTCTAGATTAAAAGTAACATTATTAACCTTATTTTTTTTGCTTGCTGCAAAAGTTACATCTTGGATTTCCAAAAAATTTTGGCTCATATGATCTATTAATTATCAGATAATATATATTTAGAAACAAATAAAATAAACACACTTGCTATTAAAATAAGAAATAGAGATGGTGCTGCTGCAGCTTCGAGAAGGTCTTGTGATGCATAAATATACGCCGTTGTAGCAAATGTTTCAAAATTAAATGGTCTAAGTATTAAAGTTATGGGCAATTCTTTTATTATTTCAATTGAGATCAAAATGCTAATTAATAAAACGCTATTTTTAAGGTATGGAATATGAACCTTAGTAAAAGTTTTAAATTTTGTATACCCCAAAAGATAAGCGCTTTCATCCATTGACTGATTAATTTTTAAATATCCTGACTTGATACCATTTGAAGACAAAGCAAAAAATCTAACAAAATAAACTATCACTAAACCAAAAACTGAACCTATAAACATTGTTTTTAAATTAAAAAATACTAAACCGTCTAAGTAAGAAACTAGCGTAATGAAAGCTACAGCAAGTATAACGCCTGGGACAGCATATCCAGATACAGAAAAAGTTGTTAATACTTCAAGCAATTTACTTTTAGCTACTCTATTTCCATAGTTTGCAATAAAAGCAAAAACAATCATTAAAATACAAGATAAAAATACTAATAAAAGAGTATTAAATCCTATATTCCAAAAATTAAGATCTTGTAAATACTTTGGGAATTTAAAAGTCCAATAGATCATTTGAGAAACAGGAAAAAGAAAACTAAAAAAAAATAAAAAACTACAAAATGCTATTGCATAAAAAGATTTTTTTCCTGAAAGTTTAATTTTTGTTTTATTTACAAGGCCGCCTCTTGATGGTGTGTGATATCTTGCTCGTTTTCTTGAAAAATTTTCAATAAAAAATAAAAGTAAAATAAACAATAACAGTATAAATGATAGCTGGTTTGCTGATGCCAAATCATCAAACGCAATCCAAGAATTATATATTGCGGTAGTTAATGTTGATATGCTAAAAAAAGAAACAGTTCCAAAATCAGATAATGTTTCCATTGCGACTAAAGATAATCCAACCACTATTGCTGGTCTGGCTGAAGGAAGAATAATTTTTAAAAAAGTTTTTTTTGATGACAGTCCAAGATTTCTACCTACATCAATTAAGTTTTGTGATTGATAATAAAAAGAGGCTCTAGTCAATACATAGACATAGCCAAATAAAGAGAAAGAAATAGAAATTATTGATCCAAACATTCCATCAAACTTAGGTATCAAATAATTGTATTCATAAGGTCCAAACAAATAAGTTAGAATTGAAAAAGCAGTACCATAATTCTCGAAAAAAGCAGTAAGAGAATAAGCATAAATATAAGCTGGAACAGCAAATGATAATATTAATGCCCACTTAAAAAAATTGACACCTGGAAATTCATAAAAAGAAACGCAGTATGCTGAGCCAACACCAAACAAAAATGTTAACAATAATACCCCTGTTAAAAGCAAAAAGGAGTTAGATATATATTTTAATAAAAAAGTGTTTTTTAGCAGAGAATAATAATCTGAAGTTGCTTCAAAAAATCCAAGAAAAATTGTGATTATTGGTAGTGCTACTAATAGTGAAATAGTAAATGAACTTATGTGCCAAAAATTAAATTTTTTAAGTACCATTCTTTGAGCTTTCAAAAATAGAGTTAACAATTTCTTTTATTTCTTTTATTTTAATTTCACTTAATTTTCTATTGCTAACTTTTCTATCAATTTTTGAAGCTTCATTTAAACACGGCGCACATCCATAAGATAATTTATTTAAATCAAATGAGGGTTTGTTTAAATTTAATTTTCTTTTGTTTGTGCGCTTCATGTTTATTAAGGGTTTGTTATTTTTACTCCCAACCTGCTTCGGTCATTACTTTTAAAGCAGCAGCCTGATTTTTCCCATATTTTGATACTTTAGTTTTTAAGTCCTGTTTAAATCCAAGACCAAACTGACCTATCAATTTGTTAGGTTCAACACCATCGATCATCGGATATTCGAATGTGTTGTTAACAATATGTTGTTGTGCTTCTTTAGTTAATAAAAACTCCAATAGCTTAATGGCATTAGCTTTGTTAGGTGCATGTTTTAACACTCCTCCTCCGCTAATGTTCATATGAGTTCCTCTTCCATCCTGGTTAGGAAAGAGAGGTTTAACTTTTTTTGCGGCTGCTTGTTGTTCTGGTCCTTTTTTACCAGATAACATCAAAGCTATATAATAAGTATTAGCAACAGCATACTCTGCTTCACCCGCAGCAACAGCTAAAATTTGTGCTCTATCATTGCCTTTTGGTTTTCTTGCCATGTTGTCAACCATCCCTTTTGCCCACTGTGCGGTTTTCTTTTTACCATTGTTTGCAATTAAAGATGCAACAAGAGACTGATTGTATACATTGCTTGATTTTCTGATCACAACTTTTCCTTTATATTTAGGATCAGCTAAATCTTCGTAACTTAAATTAGCCGGAGGGTTTGTACGTGAAGGATTGTAATAAATCACACGTGCTCTCTTTGCTATTCCGTACCAATAAGGAGATCTGAAATTAGATGGTATTGCTGAATTTAAAGCTTTAGAACTTGATTTTTGAAACATTCCTTTTGCCTGGAAAGCACCTAAACGTCCTGCATCTGCAGTTATATATAAATCAGCTATACAACTTTCACCTTCTTCAAGTATTCTTTTTTGAAGAGCTTTGTCTTTGCCTGATACTACATTCACTTTTATTCCAGTTTTTTGAGTAAATTTTTCATACAACTGAACATCTGAATCATAGTGTCTAGCACTAAAAATGTTCACTTCATTGGCATTTGAAACGCCAATTAATGTGAAAAAAATTGATAAAATTAAAATAATTTTTTTCATTTTGTTCCTTTCACTTCAATTAGTTAAAATCGAATACTTAATGATAATAATAATCAATTGCAATGAGAATGATTATCAATATCATTATGTCGCACCTATTGCAACTAAAAAGTGTATAGGAGGTTTTATTTTCAATGTATATGATTGGTTGTAAAGGGATTATATGGCACAAGAAAAAACATCGATACTTTTATCAGACGTCTCAATTGAAGGGGATTTGATCGAAAAAGATAAAATCATAATAGATGCTAAGATAAATGGAGACATTAAAGCAGATGAAGTCAATACTCATTCGAACTCAAACATAAAAGGAAACATAAAATCTAAAAATGCTTCGTTGGGTGGAAAACTCAAGGGTAATATAAATGCTGATAAAATAAGTATTAAAAAAACTGCTGATATTGATGGCGTTTTAAACCAAAAATCTTTGTCAATTGAAGAAGGTGCAACTCTTAAAATTAAAACACAGACACACGATTAATTGTTAAAACTCCCACTTTTTAATTTTACTATATAGAAAATTTCTAAATGCTATTACTCGAGCCGTATTCTTTAAAGACTGAGGATAAACGAAATGAGCTTCTGTTTTTGGGCCTTCTACCTTTGGTAAAACTCTAATAATATTTGGTACTGATGCAGTTATATAATCAGGTAACGCTGCCAATCCAACACCAGTTTGAACTGCAAGTAATAAGCCATAAACACTATTTACTTTCATAATTGGTTTAATTTTTCTACCGTCTTTTGAAGATAATTTTAGAGCCCAATCAGGATTGAAAACCGGGGATGGCGCTCCCCTCCCATAAGAAATAAATCTATGTTTAGATAATTCAGATACATTTTTTGGGTGCCCGTATTGTTCTAAATACTTAGCAGAACCATAAATATGGTAATTTATATCAATTAATTTTTTTTGTATATGATTCAATTGTTTAGGTCTTCTCATCCAAATACCAATATCTGCTTGCCGTGTACTTAGGTCAAGCTCCTTGTCATCAAAAATTAATTCAATTTCAATTTCTGGGTTTAATTTCATAAACTCTTGGATTCTTGGTGTTAACCAAGTGGTTCCAAAACTTACAACTGTAGTTACGGTTAATTTTCCACTAGGTTTGTCTTTTTTATCCATTAATGTTGACTCTACATCTTTAAGTTTAGAAATAACTTCATGAGCTGTTTTAAATAAATATTCTCCGTTTTCTGTTAAAGATAAACCTCTAGCATGTCTTTCAAATAATTGAGTTTTTAATTCTTGTTCAAGTGATTGAATTTGACGACTTATCGCAGACTGACTCAGATTCAGAATATAAGTAGCCTTGGTAAAGTTCCCAGCTTCGGCAACAGCATGAAATATCTTTAGTTTATCCCAATCCATTTTACTTATTTAAATCTATTATAATTCGTCCTGAAGTTTTCCCTTTTAACATTTCAGGAAAGATATTTAGTAACTCTTCTAAACTTACTGTTTTAATATTTTTTTCTAAAAGATTAAAATCAATAAACTTAGAAACTTGAGACCAGATGAATTCTCGTCTTTTTCTACTTATCATAACTGAATCTATTCCCCATAATTTTACTCCACGAATTATAAAAGGCATGACTGTTGTATTAAGCTTAATATCTGCAGCATTCCCGCATGCAGCAACGATTCCGCTATGTTTTGTTTGAGAAATTGCGTTGGCCAAAATTGTACCTCCTACAGTATCAACAACACCATCCCATAAACCTTTTCCTAAAACTCTTGGTTCCAACTCAAAATCTTTTCTATCAAGAATGTTGTTTGCCCCAAGTTTTTTTAAATAATCAGACTGATCTGTTTTTCCAGTTACAGCTGACACATTATATCCAAATTTTGAAAGTATCATCACTGCAATACTTCCTACTCCTCCGCTTGCCCCTGTTACCAATACATCTTTTACTTTTTCTCCCATCAATAATTCTTCTCTTGCTTTTATTGCAAAAGAACAAAGTAAAGATGTAAATCCAGCTGTGCCAAGGGTCATTGCGTTTTTATTTGAAATTGAATTAGGTAGCTTTATTAAAAATTCACTTTTTACTTTTGCAAATTGAGCATATCCTCCTGGATATAATTCTCCAACTCTACAGCCTGTTACAACGACATTGTCACCCGATTTAAAATTATCATTTTCACTTTCTACAACTTGTCCAGAAAAATCTATACCAGGGATATGCGGATATTCTTTAACTAACTTTGCGCCATTTTTTAGGATTAATGCATCTTTATAATTAAGACCTGAAAAATCAACTTTTACCAATACTTCGCCACTCTTAAAAAAGCTATTGTCTAAAGTTTTTATCTCCCTAGAAAATTTTTCACTTGTTTGGTTTAATACTATCGCTTTGAACTTATTGCTCATTTTAAAAATTAGGACTATTATTAATAAACGCTATTCTTTATTAATATATCTCAAGTAACGATTTTGAAAACTTAAATCATCCTTGAAAGCTCCAAGAAAATAATTAGTCACTGTAGTCGTATCTTCTTTTCTAACGCCTCTATTTGTCATACACTGGTGAGAGGCATCTATGGTAACAGCGACACCTCTTGGTTGTAAAACGTCCATTATGGTTCTCGCAATTTGCATTGTTAAACGTTCTTGTGTTTGCAATCTTTTTGAGAAAACTTCTACTACTCTCGCTAATTTACTTAAGCCTACAACCTTATTTGAAGGGATATAAGCAACATGTGCCACGCCAGTAATAGGAGCCATATGATGTTCACAATGACTTTGAATGCTTATATTTTTTTCGATAACCATGTCGTCGTAACCTTCCACTTCGGTAAAAGTTTTTGATAAAAATTGGGCTGGATTTTGGGTGTAGCCTCTAAAATATTCTCTGTATGCCTTAATAACTCTTTTTGGCGTTGATTTTAAACCTTCTCGTTCTGGATTTTCTCCTATCCATTCAATAATTGTTTTAACTGCCTCTTCTGCTTTTTCATCAGAGACTTGTTGTGTCTTTTTTTGCAATTGTTCTGTATCTTTGTCTTTAACTAGTTTCATGTTATTAATTTAATTAATTATTAATATCTATATAATATATTTTATGTTTAAAAAAAGAGATAATATTCAAGAAGTAGAGGAAGGCAAGTATTTATCGCCTAAATTTGATAAAAATGGCCTTATACCAGTTATAACCACTGACTTCAAAACTGGAGACATTTTGATGCATGGCTATATGAATGCAGAAGCATTGAAAAAAACTATTGAGACAAAAGAAGCTCATTACTGGAGTCGATCAAGAAATAAAATTTGGCACAAGGGTCAAGTTAGTGGATTTATACAAAAAATTAAAGAAATAAGAATTGATGATGATCAGGATTCTATTTGGTTAACTGTAGATATTAATGATGGAGCTAGTTGCCATGTAGGCTATCGATCTTGTTTTTATAGATCAATACCATTAGGTAAAATTGTAAATAGTGAAAAAGTTGAAATGAAGTTTGAAGAAAAAAATAAAGTTTTCGATCCTAAAAAAGTTTATAAAGATGAACCAAACCCTACTGAACTTTAATGAGTGATAAATTTCAAAAAAATGTACTTGGTGAAAAACTGGAACCTTGTTCAACCGAACCTCTAACAGGTTGGTTTAGAGATGGTTGTTGCAATACAGATAACAACGATCACGGAATTCATACTGTATGTGCAAGAGTTACTAAAGATTTTTTAGAATGGGCTAAGATAAATGGAAATGATTTAATCACACCTCATCCAGAATTTGATTTTCCAGGTTTAAAAGAAGGAGATAGTTGGTGTATCTGCGCTGCTACTTATGCTCAAGCAATAGATGAGGGAAAAGCTTGCAAAATTTTTTTAAAAAAAACTAACAATAGAACCTTAAACTTAATTCCTCTAGAAAAATTAAAGAAATTTGCAATCGATCTTTCTTAATTAAATTAATTACATATTTCCGTATTTTGGTCCACCACCACCTTCTGGTGTTACCCATGTAATATTTTGAGATGGTTCTTTAATATCACAAGTTTTACAATGTATGCAGTTTTGTGAGTTAATAACAAACTTTTCATTTTGTACTTCGTACACGCCAACGGGACAATATCTTTGAGCGGGCTCATCATATTCTTTTAAAGTGTAGTTAATCGGTAAATTTGAATCTTTTAATTTAAGATGGACTGGTTGATTTTCTGTATGATTTGTTCCTGTCAAATAAACTGAGCTAGTTTTATCAAATGTTATTTTTCCATCAGGCTTTGGATATTCTATTTTTTTCATTTCATTGGCTGGTCTTAACGCTTCATGATCTGCATGATTGTGTTTCAAAGTTAAAGGTAATTTTCCTCTGAATAATATCTGATCTAAACCTGTAAAAATAATACCTAATATTAACCCCCAACTGAAACTTGGTTTAACATTTCTTGCTGCATGCAATTCTTTATAAACCCAGCTTTTTTTAAATTTTTCTTCGTATATTGATAAATCTTTTTTATTTTTTATATTTTCAATAATAGTTTCAGCAGCGATAATTCCACTTTTCATTGCCGTATGGGAACCCTTAATTTTTGGCATGTTAAGTGTCCCCGCATCACATCCGATTAGTAACCCACCTGGCATATACATTTTAGGTAAACTTTGAAGACCACCTTCAATCAAAGCTCTAGCACCAAATGCTATTCTTTTTCCGCCTTCCAACATTTTCTTAATATCTTTGTGTGTTTTAAACCTTTGAAATTCATCAAAGGGTGATAAATATGGGTTTTTATAGTCAAGGCCAATAACATAACCAATATAAATTTGTTTTTTTTCGGCATGATAAATAAAACTACCGCCGTAAGTTTTGTTATCTAACGGCCAACCAGCTGTGTGCATAACTAAACCTTCTTGATGTTGTTGATCACTTACCTCCCATATTTCTTTAAAACCAATACCGTATTGTTGCGGATTTTTTTCTGCATCAAGATTATATTTTTTAATTAATTGTTTACCCAAATGACCTCTGCAACCTTCAGCAAATACTGTAACTTTTGCATGTAGCTCCATACCTTCTTGGTAGCCTTCTTTTTTATTTCCGTCTTTGTCCAAACCCATGTCTAAAGTAGCTACTCCTTTAATGGAACCATCATCCTTATAAAGAACTTCGCTAGCTGGAAAGCCTGGAAATATTTCTACACCTAATTTTTCTGCTTGTTCAGCTAACCAACGACAAAGGTTGGCTAGACTAATAATATAATTTTCATGATTTTTTTGTACTGAAGGCAAAAGCCATGTTGGCCAGCTCAAAGAGCTATTTTTGCCCAAAAATAAGAATTTTTCTTTAGAAACCTTTGTTTTAATGGGTGCTCCTTGTTCTTTCCATTTTGGTAAAATTTCATCAAGTGCTTTAGTCTCAAAAACATTTCCACTTAAAATATGGGAGCCAACCTCAGATCCTTTCTCCAATATACAGACGTTTAAATTAGAATCGAGCTGTTTTAATTTTATCGCAGTAGTTAATCCTGCTGGACCAGCTCCAACAATAACTACATCATATTCCATTGCTTCTCTTGGCATACGGCGACTATATCAAACTTTTTATTTTTGGATAGTATTCAGTTTATTTAGTTCTTCAAGAAACTGCGGTAAAGCTTCAAACAAATCTGCTTCTAAACCGTAGTCAGCAATACTAAAGATAGGAGCTTCACCGTCTTTATTTATAGCGACAATAATTTTACTTTCTTTCATTCCAGCTAAATGTTGAATTGCTCCGGAAATACCTACCGCTATATATAAATCGGGCACAACCACTTTACCTGTTTGTCCAACTTGATGATCGTTGCTTATATAACCGGCATCAACTGCAGCACGTGACGCTCCTACTGCTGCATTTAGTTTATCAGCAATAGCATTTATAAGTTTAAAATTCTCTCCACTTTGCATGCCTCTTCCGCCAGAAATTACAACTCTTGCAGTTCCGAGTTCTGGTCTTTCTGATTTGGTTTCTTCTCTTTTAATAAATTTAGAAATATTTGGAACATCAATAGCTTCAATTTTTTCAATTGAAGAAGAACCACCAGAAGTAGGTGCTGCATCAAATGATGTAGGTCTTATCGTAATACATTTTTTTTTATCATTACTTTTAACTGTTGCAAACGCATTGCCTGCATAAATAGGTCTAACAAAAGTATCTTCACTGATGATTTTTACTATGTCGCTTACTTGAGATGTGTCTAGTAATGCAGCAACTCTTGGCATAAAATTTTTTCCAAAAGTATTTGCTGATGCTATTATATGAGTATATTTTTCTGCCAATTCTACAACTAATGGGGTTAAATTTTCTGCTAAATAATTTTCATAATTAGCCGAATCGGATTGCAAAACTTTTTTAACTAATGAAACTGCAGCTACTTCTTTACAAACATTGTCACATTTACTACCTGCTACCAAAACATGAACATCTGAATTGATTTTAGATGCTGCATTAATCGAATTCAAAGAAAATGTTCTTAGTTTTGAATTATCGTGCTCTGCTATTACTAAAACTGACATTAGATTACTTTTGCCTCATTTTTAAGTTTACTAACAAGTTCAGCTACATTAGCTACCTTAACTCCACCTTTTCTTTTAGGAGGCTCTTCTACTTTTAACTGTTGAATCCTATTTGAAATATCAACACCTAAATCTTTGGCAATTAATTGTTCGATTGGTTTTTTCTTTGCTTTCATAATATTAGGTAATGAAGCATAACGAGGCTCATTAAGTCTTAAATCGCAAGTAACAACGGCTGGAAGGTTTATTTCTATTGTTTCTAAACCTTCATCTACCTCTCTAGTGACTTGAATTGTTTTTTCTTTTACTTCTACTTTTGATGCAAAGGTACCTTGTGCCCACCCTAACATTGATGAAAGCATTTGTCCTGTTTGGTTGCAGTCATCATCGATGGCTTGTTTACCCATAAAAACAATATCTGGTTTTTCTTTTTCAATAACTTTTTTTAAAATCTTGGCCACCCCTAAAGGTTCAATATAACTATCTGCTTTAACATGAATTCCTCTATCTGCGCCAACAGCCAAAGCTTTTCTAACAGTTTCTTGCGCTTTTTCTTCTCCTATAGTAACCGCAATTACTTCTTTTGCTTTGTTTGATTCTTTTAGTTTTACTGCTTCTTCTATAGCATTATCATCTGGTGGATTAGTTGACATTTTAACATTATCAGTTTGTACACCTTTACCATCCTCTTTAACCCTAATTTGGACGTTATAATCTATGACTCTTTTTACTGCGACTAAAATTTTCATTTATGCTTTTAATAATTTGTTTTCTGGATCATAAGGACTCTCATCCAAAATTGTAGCGTCGTGCATTTTACCTAAAATATCAATTTTTAATTTTTGACCTGTTGTCGCAAGTTCAGGTTTAACCATCCCTAAAGCGATTGATTTATTTAACCTAAAGCCATAATCACCCCCTGTTGCTCTACCAACAACTTTGTTGTTTTGATAAATAGGGTTGTTTCCTAGAACATCTGCATCAGTTATATTATGTACTTCAAGTGTAACTAACTTGTTTTGAAAACCTTTTTCTCTCCATTTATTAAGAGCTTCTAGTCCTATAAAATTTCCTTTATTTGGGTGTACAAATCTGTCTAACCCAGACTCGTAAGGTGAATACTCAATGGATAATTCTGTTCCTACTAATTTATACGATTTTTCAACTCTTAAACTGTTCATAGCTCTAATACCAAAGGGTTTTATACCTAGATCTTTTCCTGCTTCCATTAATTTATCAAATATATGATTTTGATATTCCATAGGATGATGAAGTTCCCAACCTAACTCTCCTACAAAGTTTACTCTCATTGCATTAACTGGTGCATAACCCACATTAATTTGTTTTGAACTCAGCCATTTAAAATTTCCGTTTGAAAAATCATCTTTTGAAACTCGTTGCATTAGTTCTCTTGCTTTAGGTCCAGAAACAACCAATACACCAATACTGTTTGTTAAATTTTCAAACTGGACTGATCCATCTTTTGGCATCCATTTAAGTATCCAGTCATGATCTAATCTTTGAAAGGCACCTGCTGATACTAGATAAAAACTGTCTTCGGCTTCTCTCATAATAGTGAATTCTGAGTGAACACCCCCTTTTGTATTAAGTGCGTGACATAAATTTATTCTACCAATTTTTTTTGGAAGTTTATTTGCAACTAAATAATCTAAAAATGTCTCTGCTTTTGGTCCTTTAATTCTGCATTTAGCAAATGCTGTCATATCTAAAAGACCAACATTCTCTTTCACGTTTTTGCATTCTTTTTCTACAGCTTTAAACCATTTTGATCTTCTGAATGACCAATCATCTTTTTGTTCCATTCCATCTACTGCAAAAAAATTTGCTCTCTCCCAACCAAATTTTTGACCAAATACGGCGCCAAGATTCTTTAATCTTTCATAACATGGTGCAGTTCTTAAAGGTCTTGCTGCAGATCTTTCTTCGTCAGGGTAGTGAATAATAAATACATTTCGATAAGCTTCTTCGTTCTTTTCTTTTAAATATGACTTGGTTGCATAATCACCATATCTTCTTGGTTCAACGCCAAGCATGTCAATTGTTGGTTCACCATCTATAATCCATTCTGCTAGTTGCCAACCTGCTCCGCCCGCTGCTGTAATACCAAAGCTATGGCCTTCATTAATCCAAAAATTTTTCACTCCCCATGCAGGACCAACAATTGGATTTCCGTCTGGAGTATAACAGATTGCTCCGTTATAAACTTTTTTTACACCCACTTCTTTAAAGATTGGAACTCTATGGTAAGCACTTTCAATATGAGGTGTAAGTCTTTCTAAATCTTCTTGAAATAATTCATATTCTGAATCTTTTGATGGACCATCTACATAACAACATGGTGCACCATCTTCATATGGTCCTAATATTAATCCACCTGCTTCTTCTCTCATATACCAACGATTGTCACTGTCTCTAAGCACTCCCATTTCTGGAAGACCTTCTTTTTTTCTTTTTTGTATTTCCGGATGTGGTTCAGTAACTATGTATTGATGTTCAACTGGTATTACTGGAATATCTAAACCAACCATTTTACCTGTTTGTCTAGCAAAATTTCCTGAACAAGAGACAACATGTTCGCATTCAATTGTTCCTTTATCAGTTTCAACAATCCATCCATTTTTTGTTTGTTTAATTCCTACGACAGTTGTGCTTCTATAAATTTCTGCTCCTTTGTTTCTAGCCCCTGTAGCTAAAGCTTGAGTTAAATCAGCTGGCTGAATATATCCATCTTCAGGATGTTGAATTGCTCCAATCAATCCCTCAGTGTTGCACAGTGGCCAAATTTCTTTTACTTGTTCTGGCTTTAAAAATTTTACATTAACACCGATTGTTTGTGCTACTCCTGCATATTGATGATATTCATCCATTCTATCTTTTGTGCTTGCTAACCTTATATTTGACACAACGCTGAAACCTACATTCTTCCCAGTTTCTTTTTCTAATGTTTTGTAAAGATTGACTGCATACTTATGAAGTTGGCCCACTGAATAGCTCATATTAAAAAGGGGTAATAAGCCTGCTGCATGCCAAGTCGATCCAGAAGTTAGTTCTTTTCTTTCAACTAAAACAACATCTGACCATCCTTTTTTTGCTAAATGGTAAAGCATACTTACTCCAACTACTCCACCACCTACTACGACAACTTTAGCTTTTGATTTCATAAATAAATAAGGTAAATTTCTAAATATAACCATAAGATAGGTCAAGTTAGATTTAAATGATTAAAAAAATTATACTTTTATTGGCAATTGTAGGACCTTTTGGTCTCTATTTTTTCTATTCTTGGCTTAAAAAACTTCAAAATAAAAAAATTCCAATAGCAAAATTATCCATAACTAGCTTAATTCTACTCGTTATAGCGCTTGGTTTTTTAAGATTTTATGGAGGTTTTGATCCTAATACTAAATATTCACCTGCAAAATATGAAGATGGAGAATTAAAACCAGCTGAAAATAAATAATGAAAATATTAATTAAATTATTAGTTATTTTTTTTCTTTTTATAAAAATTTCTTATGCCGATCTTGTTAAACCAAATCCAAATCTTGGACCTTTTGATGTGCTTATGATTCAATTAAACTCACTAAAAAATAACGATAAACCGTTTAAAGATGCTGGTATTGAACAAACATGGGAATTTGCGCACCCTAACAACAAAGTAGTGACAGGTCCTTTAAATAAATTTAAACAAATGATCTATAGTGAAAAATATAAAATATTAATAAGTCATGAAAATAGTGAAATAACAATATTAGAAGAGACTAAAGATATGTCTGTATATAAAGTTACCGTCTTAACAAAAAATAAAAAAAAGTACTACTATATATGGCAGGTAGAAAGAGTTTTAATAGAAGGAGATTTAAAAAATTGTTGGATGACAACGAGAGTATCAAATCCAAAATATGTAGGGGAAATTATATGACCGAAGAATTAGATAATATTTGTGAAGAGTGTAAAAAAGAAGACGAAAGTGTTTCTCAAAATTTAATTAAACATGGATATAAAATTTGTAATTCTTGTTATACTTCAAAAACAATTTTTCCAATTTAAGCTGGACCAAAAATTCTTAGTAACATTATCAAAACTATGGCTTGTACTAAAAATCCTATAACAACAACTCCGATTGCTCTCCAGGTACTTTCGTAATCCAAAGCTTGTCTTACAGCTATAACCATTGCGATAAACATCCAAATCCCAGCTCCAATAAAAGTTATACTCATTATTTCTGGTGTAAAACCAAAAACTCTGATCAGTCCTGGTGCACTAGAAAAACCTATTGTTCTTAATAGTTCGCCATGATCAGATTTAGTTGTTGGTTCAGGAAAAAGTTTTGCACCAATAAAATAAATTAAATAAGCCCATATGTACCAACTTACCAGCGAAAGGACTGGAGCCATTAAAAAATTGGAAGCACCTAAAGATAACGCCCCAACTCCAGCGGCCAAACTTGATAAAATTACTACTAATGCTGCCTGAAATGTTGCAGATTTATCTGCTTCAACTTCTTCATAGAGACTTACATCCAATTTACATGCTCTTATAATTCTGTTTACAAATACTGAATTCATTTTTTCTCTATATCATATTATTGCCACGAAGATATACGAAATAAAGACATGCTAAAAACTTTTATAAATTCTTTCGTATTATTTTTTATTACAATAGACACTATAGGAAATTTACCGTTCTTTTTAAGTCTAACTGAGGATGCAAAATTCAAAAAAAGAACTCAAATAGCAATAAAGAGCACAATAATAGCTTTCTTTATATTAATTGCTTTTGCTTATATCGGTAGATATTTGTTAGAAGCCTTAGGTGTTACCTTAGACTCTTTAAAAATTGCCGGAGGAATTATTCTGATGTTTATAGCAATTGATATCCTTTTTGAAAAAAGAAAAATTAGGAGAGAAAAAAAAGTAGAGGAAGCGCTAGATGAAAAAAATTATGATGAAATTGTAGTTTTCCCAATTGCTATACCTTTTATTGCTGGCCCAGCTACATTAGCTACAATAATTCTTTTAATAGGAAACTACGCAAATTTTCCTGAATCTCATATAACTGTTGTTTTGGCATTAATTGCAGCTTTAATTGTCAGTTTGTTATTAATGATAGGTGGTAGTTATATTGTAAAGTTTTTACCTAAACAATTTTTGCATACTACTGCTAGAGTAATGGCTTTCATACTTGCCGCGCTCGCAACGCAATTTGTTATTGATGGTATCAAAGCTAGCTTTAGTATTTAACTATTTATTTAAAGTAGCCAACACCTCAGCTTCACGAGTATTTGCATTGAATGACTGAGTAAAAGGTATAGGTACAACTACCGCATCAACTGGTTTATTGGAGTATTTTTTTGGTAAATGAACTTTGTATTTTTTACCAAAATTTCCGATTGGAAACCCTTTAGGACTTTTGTGCCCTTCATATGGAACATATCCCATTGCAATGTTTTTTTTCTTTTCTGGGTGATACCAAGGAGATGTAATATAACCTATTGGTTTTCCTCCTTTTACATCTGAAATTAGCCAAAAGTCTGGAGCATATTCTTCTATTGGTTTTCCTCCTAGTTCCATACCTACGAGTTGAAGTTTGTAAGGTTTTTTTCCTTGTTGAATTTCTTCTTTCATTTTTTCTAAAGCTTCTTTTCCCACATAGTCTGTTTTTTTATTCCATTCACCTTTGCCAGACAAAGAAACTTGATAACCCAAGTTACACTGAAAAGGATTATGTTCATTATCCATATCTTGACCCCAAGACAAAATTCCTGCTTGGATTCTTCTATGGTGAGCAGGAGCAATAACCATTAGCTTATGTTTCTTTCCAGCTTTAAGAACAGCATTCCACATATCCTCTGCGTATAAAGTGGCATCACGAAGATAAATTTCATATCCAGCTTCACCAGAAAATCCTGATTGAGAAATCACACAGCTTCTACCTCCTACTTTGGCTTCCGCCAGACCATAAAAAGGCATGTTATCTAAATCAACTTGATCTCCAATTAAATCATTTAATAGTGCTTTTGATTTAGGGCCTTGTATTTGTACTGGACATGCATCTATTTCATCTATTTCTACATTGAATTTTTTATCAGCATTAACACCTTGTAAGTACATTCCAATATCAGAATCTGACAAACTAAACCAAAACTCATCATCAGCCACTCTTAATAAAACTGGATCGTTTAATACGCCACCTTTATTATTACAAAGAATAACGTAACGACCTCTCATTGTTGAAATTTTAGTTGCATCGCGTGTTATTACATAATCTGTAAATTTTTCTGCGTCTGGTCCTTTCACGCGAATTTGTCTCTCTACAGCTACATTCCACATTGTTACGTGATTTTTAATTGCTGCATATTCAACCATAGCTCCACCTTTTTCAGGTTTTACATAACCTCGTGGATGATATACACGATTATAAACTGTAGCTCGCCAGCAGCCGGCTTTCATTGATAAATGCCAGTAGGGAGATTTTCTTACTCTTGTTGAAATTAACAATTCTACTTTTGTTGGTCCGCTTTGTCTTAAGTTGTACGGCACGTGTCGATCTGACTGATCAACAGATGTAACGTGTCTAACTTTATCGTAATTAACCTTTTCAGGTTTAAATGAAACTGATTTATGTTTTTTAACTTTATTTTTTTTAGATTTTTTCTTTTTAGGCATAATTATTCTCCATCAACCATTTGTTTGTTTCTTTAAGACCACCAAAAGTATAAATATGAAAATTATTTGTTGAGGATTTAAGTTTTTCAATTATATCACTTGGGTCTTTTGGTTTTAATAAATCTACAGCCTTAGTTACATTAGATTTAAGAAAATTAATTGAATTTTTTGCCCCAACAATATTTGCAAACTTTAATAAACTACTTATTTTTAGAGGCCCAGTAATTCCTACATGAACTGGTAAAGTTTGCTTAGAAATATATTTAGCTATTGGATTAACATCTAATAACCATTGTGTAACTATATAGTCAGCGTAAGGTTTTTTATCGATCATAGCTTTTTCTAAATCTGGATCGGATATATCAGGGGACCCATCTGGATGTCCAGCGATTCCTATCTTCCAACCCTCAAATAATCCCGTCTCTAATAATTGTAAAGAACAGTGAAAATCTCCAATGGGTTGCGCGCTCCCCCCTATTACTAGAGCTTGTTTTACTCCCCCATCCTTACATCTACTTACATAATCTTTTAATTCAGCTTGATTTTTTAAAGAACGAGCAGGAAAATGAGGTACTGGATTAAAGCCAGATTTAACAAGTTCAGTGGCTTTAGTTGCCACCTCTCTGTAATCATTACCCGGAAGCATAGTAATATAAACATCTTTAATTTTAGGTAATTCTGAAAGATCAGTCTTCATGGTAATTTCTATAGAAAAATTCATAATCAACGGGATATACCAGCGGTCCCTGGGGACTGTCCAGTAATTTCATTTGAAATCTATTGCCTATTTATACGGAAATGCTAGGATTTTTCTATGACTGAGAAGCTTAATGGAAAAAGAAATATCTATGATATCGTAAAAAAAGAAAAATTAGATGTTGTTAATGAACCAATAGAAAAAGCCCACGGTCTTCCTAACGAATGCTACAATAATATTGAATATAGTAAAATAGAAAGGAAAAAACTCTTCGAAGATAAATGGGTTGTAATAGGTGTTGCTAGTTCAATACCCAAGCCTGGAGATGCAAAACCTTTCGATTTACTAGGAATACCTTTAATTTTATTAAGAAATAAAAAAAATCAAATCAAAGTCTATCATAATGTTTGCAGTCATAGAGGATATAAAATTTTACAAAAAAAATGCTCTATAAAAAACGTAATAAGATGTCCTTACCATTCCTGGTCTTATAATTTAGATGGCAGACTTGTAACCACTCCTCATTTGGGAGGAATGGATAAGCACGAATCTAAGAATTTTGATAAGTCTTCAAGTAATCTTAAAGAAGTTCGTTCCTATGTTTGGTTAGATATGATTATCGTAAACATTTCTAATAATGAAGTATCGTTTGATGAATATATTAAACCATTAAAAGATCGATGGTCTAAGTTTTGGCCAGAAAAAGATCAAAAACTAATTAAACACTCAAATGACTTTGGTTATTTTAATTTAAAAGCAAAGTGTAATTGGAAATTTGCTATTGAAAATTATTGTGAAAGTTATCATTTACCCTGGGTTCATCCAGGTTTAAATAGTTATTCTAAAATTAGTGATCATTATCATATACAAGGTTTGCCAAATAGATTCGCTGGGCAAGGCACTATCGTTTACAATCCTAGGCTAAAAGGAAAAAATAAATTTCCATGTTTTCCTAATTGGCCAAAAAGTAAAATAAATATAGCTGAATATGTTGCTCTTTTTCCTAATGTGATGATGGGCATTCACAAAGATCATTACTACGCATATTGGCTAGAGCCAGTAAATCATGAATTTACTATAGAACACATGGAAATTTATTATGTAGGTAATGAAGCTGCAAATTCAAAAAAATTTAAAAGCTTGAGAAAACAAAATTTAAAACTCTGGCATAGTGTTCAATTAGAAGATGTTCATATTATAGAAGGCATGCAAGAGGGAAGAAATTCTCCTTCGTATAATGGTGGAAACTTCTCACCAGTTATGGACAATCCTACTCACCATTTTCATAAATGGGTAGCTACAAATTTGGTTTAATATGAGATTTAATAGAAAAATTATCCCAGATACAAAACCTAAACAAACTTTTGTAACAAAAAAAAGATTAAGAGAAGATGAAATAGATTTTGCTAAACTTAGATCTTACAGATTAGATCGAGTTAAAAAAGAATTAGAAAAAAATAATCTTGAAGCTTGTATATTATTTGACCCTGTTAATGTCAGATACGCACTTGATTCAGTAAATATGAGTATCTATAATATGCATAATTTAACGCGTTATTGTTTTATACCCGTCAACGGCCCAGTAATTCTTTATGAATATTTTAACTGTGAAAAATTATCTGAACATTTAAATTTAATTAATGAAATTAGACCGGCTATAACTTGGGATTATTTTAGTAATGGAGATCAAGCTGGAATCCAATTAGAAAAATGGATTAATGAAGTAAATGATTTATCAAATTCATATTTTAAAACTAAAAAATTGGCAATTGATGTAATTAATGGTCCAGCAATAACAGCTCTGAATAAATCTGGTATTGAAGTTGTGGATGCAAAATCAATAGTTGAACAGGCAAGAGTTATTAAATCACCAGAAGAATTAAAATGTATGAAGGCAGCTATCGATGTTGCAGAAATTGCAGTTAACAAAATGAGAAATGAAGTAAAAGCTGGAATGACTGAAGATGAACTTTGGTCAATCTTACACAAAACTAATATTGAACATGGTGGAGAATGGGTTGAATGTAGAATTTTATCATCTGGAGAGAGAACAAATCCATGGATGCAGGAAAGTAGCAATAAAATAATTCAAAGTGGTGAAATGGTATCTTTTGATACTGATATGGTAGGTCCCTATGGATATTGCGCAGATATTTCCAGAACTTTTGTTGAGGGACATAAATTTAGTGAGGAACAAAAAAAATTATACTTAATGGCAGCTGACCAAATAAATCACAATTCTAGATTAATTAAATCAGGGTTATCTTTTAAAGAATTCACTGAAAAATCTTGGAAACTTCCAGAAGAATATTATGGCAATAGATATTCATGTATGGTGCATGGAATTGGCCTTTGTGATGAATGGCCACAGATAAAATATCCAACTGATGGTGGTCAAAGAGAAGGTTATTTTGAAAAAAATATGACTATTACAGTTGAAACTTATATTGGAAAAGTTGGTGGAAAAGAAGGAGTAAAATTAGAACAACAATATTTAGTTGGTGAAAATGGACTTGAGTTAATGTCCCACCATCCTTTAGAAGATTTATAATTAAAATGAATAGTAGATTAGAAAACATTGTCGACCTTAAAAAATATCCAATTCAAGATTTAAATTCTCCATTGATAAAAGAATTAATAAAAAAATGTAAAAGAGATTTGGATCAGTTTAGTTGTGCTACTATTCCTAATTTTATTTTACCTAAATCTTTAAAAATAATGAACGTAGAGTTAGAAAAAAAAATTGATGAAGTTTATATGTCAAAACAAAGTATCAACGCATATTTATATTCTAAGGATGATCCTTCGTTGCCCAAAGATCATCCTAAAAGAATATTTATGGAACGTTATAATGGATATTTAAATTCAGATATTTTTCCAAAAGACTCGGAGATGAAATTTCTTTATGAACAAGATGAACTTTTAAATTTTGTGTCTGCATGTCTTGGAATATCACCTATTTATCGCTGGGCAGACCCTTTGGCTTGCCATGCGTACAATGTTATGAGACCAGAAGGTATTCTTCCTTGGCATTTTGATAGCTGTGAGTTTACTTTAAGTTTCATGATACAAAAACCTGAAAAGGGTGGAATATTTGAGTATTGCCCGAACATTCGTAAGCCAGGAAATGAAAATTTAGAAGAAGTTAAAAAAGTGCTTGATGGAGATCGTAAAAGAGTTCGTCAATTAAAATTAGAACCTGGAGATCTCCAAATTTTTAAGGGTCGTTTTACGCTTCATCGTGTTACAAAAATAGAAGGTAATCGTTCAAGGTATCTTTGTATACCTGCTTACGTACTAGACCCTTGGAGAGTTAACACTCCTGAACATGCTAAGGCTATTTATGGAAAAGTTTTACCAATTCATATAGAAAGAAATAAAGCTAGATCAGACGGTCTAGCTGATTAATTTATGACAGACAAAGATATTAATATTAGACAAGAACTTGCAGCTTTATATCGTCTACTAGATATGTATGGAATGAGTGATTTAGCAAATCAATGTGCAGGAGCACGTTCAGTTGAAAATAAAGATAATTATTTTATTCATCCTTATGGGATGTTTTATAATGAGATAAAGGCTTCTTCCTTGATAAAAATTGACAAAGACGGGAAGCCAGTTGAACTAAATAGTCCGTGGTTAAATGATGGATGTATTAACCTTGCTAAATGGATTTTTCCTGCAAGAGAAGACACCAATTATTTTGTACATGGTCATTGCGAAGAAGTTATGGCTGTTGGTGGCACAGAAGAAGGATTACAATATTTTTCACAAGCGGCAGTATATTTAAATCATCTTATTGGATATGTTGATTATGAATTTGTCGAGGATAACGAATATGGTAAAAAATTTATGTCACTTATAAAAAAGCATGAAATTTTAATTACACGTAATCATGGTTATTATACTGTTGGAAAAACTGCAGCAGAGGCATTTTTTAAAGCATATTATTTAAAACAAGCTTGTTCAGTTCAAATTAAAAATTTATCAATGAGATTAACGCCGCGCCCAATAGATAAGCAAAAAGTTGAATACTGCTGGCAAAATATGTCTAAATCCGAAGATTATAATTATGACGGCAAAACTGAATGGGCCGCTCTATTAAGAAAATTGGATAAAGAGCAACCAGATTATAAATTGTGAAAAAAACTAGCAAAACAGAAATTTTAACCTGTCATTGCAAAGAAGTGAAAATTGAATTGAAGTTAGATAAGGATCTTGAAGAATTGGTTAGGTGTAATTGTTCTTTATGCATAAAACGCGGTTCAATTATGGCTAAAATAAAATTAAATAAGCTAAAAATAATAAAAGGCGTTGAAAAATTGAAGCGTTATAAATTTGGAAAAAATAAAGCTGAACATTTCTTTTGCTCTATATGCGGAATATATACACATCATAAATCATACACTAATCCTGAAAATTACGAATTCAATGTTGCGTGTTTGGATAATATTGATACTTTTAAATTTAAAGATGTTCCTGTTTTTGATGGAAAGAAATTATAGTAAACTTAGTTAGTTTAGTTCCAGCCACCAACTGTTTTGACTTCTAAAAATTCTATAAGACCTTCAGTTCCAGCTTCACGGCCAATTCCTGAATGTTTATATCCGCCAAAAGGAGAAGCAACGGCTATACCAACTCCATTAACGTCTACCATTCCAGATCTAAGTTTTCTTGCCACTCTTTGGACTTTTTCTTTATCTTGAGTTTGAATATAATTTGTCAAACCGTAAGGAGTGTCATTTGCTATTGAAATAGCTTCTTCTTCATTTTCAAAAGGAATTATAGATAATACTGGTCCGAAAATTTCGGTTCTTGCAATTTCCATTTGATTATTAACATCAGCAAAAACAGTCGGTTTTACATAATAACCTTTTTCTAAACCTTTAGGTTTACCAGTCCCGCCCGCAACTAATTTTGCTCCTTCGTCTATTCCTTTTTGAATTAAAGTTTGAATTTTATTGAACTGTACTTCGGAAACCACAGGCCCAATATGATCTCCGTCTTTTTGTGGAGAATCCACCTTAGTGTTATTTGCTAATTCTTTTACTTTTTCTACAGTTTCTTTGTAAATTGATTTTTCAACAAGCATTCGTGTAGGAGCATTGCAGGACTGTCCTGAGTTTCTAAAACATCTTAGAACACCTCGTGCTATCGCTTCTGAATCGGCATCTTTAAAAATTATGTTTGCGCCTTTTCCACCTAATTCTAAACTAATTCTTTTAAAATCTTTTGCAGCATTTTGAGAAATTAATGCACCAGCTCTGGTTGATCCTGTAAAAGAAATCATATCAATATCAGGATGACTGGTTAAAGCATCTCCCGTAACAGCTCCGTCTCCATTTACTAAATTAAAAACACCTGGGGGAAATTTGGCCTCATCAATCATTTCAGCAAGTAACATTGATGACAAAGGCGCTATCTCTGATGGTTTTAAAACTACTGTACATGCTGATGCTAAAGCAGGAATTACTTTTAAATTAACTTGATTGATTGGCCAATTCCAGGGTGTAATCAAAGCACAAACACCTTTTGGCTCATACAATAATTTTTGATTATTTTTTTCTTCACCTAAATCTTTTTCAAATTTGAAATCTTTTAATATATTTTTAAAGGATTTAATGTGGCTAGCTCCTGTGGCAGCTTGCATTTCTGTTGAAAATTTCATGGGAGCCCCCATCTCAAGAGTAATCAATTTTGCCATATCAGCCCATCTTTTTTTATAAATAACATATAATTTTTCCAATAATTCTAATCTCTCTTCTTTTTGTGAGAAAGCCCAAATGCCAAAAGCTTTTTTTGCAGCACTAACTGCATTGTCTATATCTTTTTTTCCTCCAAGAGATATTTCTGCACAAGGTTCTTCATTTGATGGGTCAATTACTTTGTAATTTCTAGGCTCTATTGGAGAGACCCATTTTCCATTGATATAAAATTTTTTTTTGTCTAACATTCGATCAAAATAACTTATCTTTTTACTAAAGTAAATGAATTATTTAAATGTACCAAAAAAAAGTTTAGGACAAAATTTTTTAATAGATAAAAATATCATAAACAAAATTATCAAACTCGTTAACATAGATAAAAATAATACAATTTTAGAAATAGGAGCTGGTAATGGAAATTTAACGAGCAAAATTATTAATACAAATGTAAAAAAAATAATTGCTGTCGAAAAAGATAGAAAATTATCAAGCTTTCTGAAAAACCGTTTTAAAGACACAAAAAATTTAGAGATAATAAATGATGACATCTTTAATTTAATTCAAGTTGAAAATTTCGGGAGAAATATTATTGTATTTGGTAATCTTCCATATAATGTTTCTACACAAATATTAGCTTCATTTATAACAATTAATAAATGGCCACCCTGGTATACAAATTTAATTTTTATGTTTCAAAAAGAAGTGGCTGATAGAATTCTTGCTAAACCGGGTACTAAAAACTTTGGTAGACTGTCAGTGCTTGCTAATTGGAGATTAGAAGTAAAAAAATGTTTTGATGTCTCAAAAAATTGTTTTTTTCCCAAACCAAAAGTAATTTCTACTGTTTTATCTTTTAAACCAAAAAATAAAGATAAATTTAATATAAAAAATCCAAAAAATATTGAAAATGTCACAAGAGTGCTTTTTTCTTCAAGAAGAAAAATGATCAATAAAAATTTTTTAAAATTATTTAGTGGGAACAAGTCTATAGCAAAAAATTTAAACCTAGATTTAACTCTGAGGCCTGAAAAATTGAGTTATGAAATGTTTTATAGGATAACTAAAGAATATGAGCGATTACTGCATTAATTTGTCAATTCTACTTTTTATTTCCTTCATATCTTGAATTTCTTTTTTTCCTTTTTTCTCAGATATTATAATATTTAATATTTTGTTATAACATTCTTCTAAATCATCATTGACCACTACATAATTATATTCATTCCAATGTGATAATTCTTGAGTAAATTTATTCATTCTTTCTATAATCATTTTTTCTTGACCTTCGTGTCTTGTAAGTAATCTTTCTTTTAATACCTTTTTATTAGGTGGTAGTATAAAAAAAGTTACAAGTTTTAAATCTTTTATTTTTTTTAATTGCTGTGTACCTTGCCAATCTATATCAAATAATACATCTTTTCCCTGTGACAACAAATCAATGACAGGTTGTTTAAGAGTTCCATAATAATTATTAAATATTTTTGCATATTCAAAAAAATTCTTGGATTTTATTAGTAAATTAAATTTAGATTCATCTACAAAATGATAATCTTTTCCATCTATTTCATTTGGTCTTGATTTTCTTGTGGTGTGAGACACCGAAATAACAAAATTTTTATTATTTGCGCTAAGCTTTTTAGTTAAAGTAGTTTTTCCTACACCTGATGGTGAAGATAGAATAAACATCATGCCGTTTTCTTTCAAAGACATACAAAATTGAAGTGAATGACATTTGTTAGAACGTCAATTTTTTTTAGGCTGATTTTCCTTCAATAAATTTTATTGCATCTCCAACAGTAAGTATTTTTTCAGCTTCGCTGTCGGAAATCTCAGATCCAAATTCTTCTTCGAAAGCCATTACCAGCTCGACTGTATCTAAACTATCAGCGCCTAAATCATCAATAAAATTTGCTTCTTCTGTTACTTTTGATTCGTCGACTCCAAGGTGGTCTGCCACCATTTTTTTCACTTTACTTGAAACTTCTTTTGTCATTTGTAATTCCTTAATTAGATTTATTTTTCTTTAATAAATTATTAATTATCTTTGTCAAGACATATACATACCGCCATTAACATGCATTGTTTCGCCAGTTATATACGATGCTTGGTCTGAAGAAAGAAAGGCTACACAATTTGACACGTCCTCCCCTGTTCCAAGTTTTCCCATGGGAATTCTGGAAGTTAGATATAATTTAACTTTTTCAGCAATATTCATAGTCATGTCAGAAATTATAAATCCTGGCGATACGCAATTAATTGTAATATTTTTTTTAGCATATTCAATCGCAAGACTTTTGGACATTCCTATGATTCCAGATTTAGAAGCTGAATAATTTGATTGGCCTAAATTACCTGTGTGTCCAACAACTGACGTAATATTTACAATTCTTCCAAATTTTGTTTTTAGCATTTTTTTAATAGAATGTTTTGATAATAAAAAAGTAGAAGTTAAATTAATATCTATAACTTTTTTCCATTCTTCATCCTTCATTCTTAAAGAGAGATTGTCCTTATTCACGCCAGCATTATTTATTAATATATCTAATCCACCTAATTCTAAAGAAACATTATCTATAAATTCCTCAATTCTTGAGTGGTCAGATATATCGAATTTTTTAACCTTTATGCTTGGAAATTGTTTTTTGATTGAATCTAGCTTTTCAGTATTGGTTCCTGATCCCAGAACTTCCCCACCTAATGAAACAAATTTTTTAACTAATTCTTTTCCTATGCCTCCACTTGCTCCTGTAATTAAAATTTTTTTATTTTTAAAACTAATCATTTATATTTTTTATATCATCAATTGAGTTAACATTTAACATTTTAACATTTTTATCTATTTTTTTTACTAAACCAGATAGTACTTTACCAGGTCCAATTTCTAAAAATTTAGAAACACCCTTTTCTATCATAAAATTTACGCTTTCTCTCCATCTAACTCTTGAGGTTATTTGATCAATTAATAGTGGCTTAATTCTGTTCTGTTCATTTTCTTCTTTTGCAGTAACATTACTAATAATACTGGGATTAGGTTTAGAAAAGTCAGTATTTTCAATTTTATTTTTCATATTTTCTGCAGCTTTAATCATTAATGAACAATGAAATGGAGCACTTACTGGCAAAAGTATACACTTTTTATTTTTTTTCTTTAAAATATCGCGAAACACTTCTATTGATTTTTTTTTTCCACTTACAACTACTTGACCATTACTATTGTCATTAGCAATTTCGCAAGCTTCTTCCTTCGACGAAGTATTAATTTCTTTTTCAATTTCATTTATTGTCATTCCAATTATAGCCATCATGGCTCCTTGGTCCGCTGGTACAGCACTTTGCATTGCTTTTCCTCTTTCGTGTAATAAATAAACTGCCCTGTCTATTTTCAATGATCCTGCGCAAACTAAAGCTGTATACTCACCTAATGAATGACCAGCAAAAAACTTGGATTGATTTAGATTTAAGCCATATTGTTCATTCAAAACATTAAATATTGAAACACCTACGGTCAAGATTGCAGGCTGCGTATTTTCGGTTAATTTTAATTTTTCCTCAGGTCCATTTAATATTATATCAGACAAAGAAAAACCTAAAGTTTCGTCAACTTCTTTAAAAATTTTTTTTACAGAATCAAATTTACTATAAAAATCCGAGCACATTCCTACGCGTTGAGAACCTTGTCCTGGAAATAATACAGCCAACATAAGATAATAAATTATAATATAATTGAATTTTAACTGTTGTATATTGAAAATATTAATAGTATAAAACCACGACCTCTGCCAATAAAAAGGCGGATTATTCAAAATTGTTTTGAATTAACCAAGGAAAAACGTAAATGAATTGTTACGAACACACATTGATATTGAGACAAGATTTAGCAGAATCTCAAAATAAAAAATTAATAAGTAAATACGAAGATATTATTAAAAATAATTCAGGTAAAATCATTAAAATAGAAGAATGGGGTTTTTTGAACCTAGCACGCCCAATTAAAAACAATAAAAAAGGTTTTTATTTACATATAAAATTTGAAGGCATTGGGAAAACCATTGAAGAACTGGAAAGAGCAGAAAATATTGATGACAAATTAATTAGGTATTTAACTATTAAAGTTGACAAACATGACACAGAAACAAATTATTTTGCAAAAAAAGAAGTACAAATAAATGAAAAGAAGAAATAAGAGCAAAGGTAAAGGTGGTGACAGAAGAACAAGTTCGCACTCAAAATTAAGTCTATTCCAAAAACCTGGAATAAAATTTTTCAGACCTTGTCCTCTTTCGAGCAAAGGTGCTCCGATTATTGATTACAAAAATATTAAAGTTTTGAAAAAATATATTTCAGAAAGTGGAAGAATTTTACCATCAAGAATAACTTCTGTGTCACAAAAAAAACAGAAAGAACTGGCTAGAGCGGTAAAAAGAGCAAGACTTTTATCACTAATTTAAAATAAAAAAATGGAAGTAGTATTATTAGAAAATATTAAAAATTTAGGTCAAATAGGCGACATAGTTCGTGTAAAAAGAGGACATGGTAGAAATTTCCTAATAAAATACGGCAAAGCTTTAAAAGCTTCCAAAGAAAACATTGATTTTGTAAACAAAAAAAAAGATGAACTTAATGTTAAAAATTTGGAATTAAAAAAAGATGCAAAAAAAATAAATGATATTATTAATGGTAAAAGTTATAAATTCTCTAAAAGAGCAAAAGAAAATCTAGAACTATATGGGTCTATTAAACCGCTAGAAATATCGAAACGTATCGAAGAAGAAGATAAAGTAAATATCAAAGCATCACAAATTGATTTTGTTAGTGAAATTAAGAAAATTGGTACCTTTAAAGCTAAAATAAATTTGCACGCTGAAGTTCAAGCCTTAATTCATATTGAGGTTGTAAAAGAAGAAGAAAAGTCATAAAATTTTAGCTTGATTTTTCCACAGAATTTTTATTTCGTGTATAACTTTCAGGTTTTTTTTATCCTTTATTTAGTATTAAATATCCAGCAAATAAAATGACTTCACAGCCTTTTAAAATTGTAAATAACTCACCAAAACAATTACCTTGTAACATAGAAGCAGAACAGGCGGTCATAGGCTCAATATTAGTTTCTAATGAAATATACGATGAGGTAAATGTAATAATTGATTCTGAAAAATTTTTTGATCCAATACATAAAAAAATTTATGAAATAATTCAAAAACTAATAAATAAGGGCCTTTTAGCAAATCCAATTACTCTTAAAAATTATTTTGAAAATAATGAAGGCTTAAAAGAATTGGGTGGTCAAGAATATTTAATAAAAATAACAAAATTCTCTACTTCTGCAAAACAAGCAATAGATTATTCAAATATCATACATGAGATGCATTTGAGAAGAGAGCTAATTAAAATTTCAGAAAATGTATTAAATGAATCTTCAACTAATGAAATGACTATATCTGGAGAAGAAATTATTCAAAATACTGAAAAGTTCTTATTTGATCTAGCTGAGAGAGGTCATTTTAGTCAATCCATAATGAAATTTGATAATGCTTTAAAACTAACAATCGATATGGCAAGAAGTGCCTATCAAAATGAAGAAGGAATAGTTGGTGTTCCTACAGGATTAACAGATCTTGATTCAAGATTAGGAGGTATGCACAAACAAGATTTAGTTATCATAGCTGGAAGGCCTTCAATGGGTAAAACTGCACTTGCAACCAATATTGCCTTTCATGCAGCAAAAAATATCGAAAAAAAAGGGAATAAATCAACCGTAGCTTTTTTTTCTCTAGAAATGTCATCTGAACAACTTTCCACAAGAATTTTATCTGAACAATCAAGAATAAAATCTAATGACATTAGAAGAGGAAAAGTATCAGAAAAAGAATTTGAAAAATTTATTGAAACTTCAAAAAATATCGTTGATCTACCTTTATATATTGATGAAACTCCTGCAATTACAATTTCAGCATTGAGCAATAGAGCTAGAAGGATTAAAAGACTTTTTGGTCTTGAACTTGTAATTGTTGATTATATTCAATTAATGAGGTCTGCTGGAAAAAAAGAGTATAATAGAGTTCAAGAAATTTCTGAAATAACACAAGGATTAAAAGCGCTAGCAAAAGAACTTGATGTTCCTGTTCTGGCATTGTCTCAGCTCTCTCGGGCGGTTGAACAAAGAGATGATAAAAAACCGCAATTAGCAGATTTACGTGAGTCTGGATCCATTGAACAAGATGCCGATGTGGTAATGTTTGTTTTTAGAGAAGCTTATTATCAAGAAAGAAAAGAGCCCAATTTAGGGTCCATAGAGCATGCAGAGTGGCAGCAAAAGATGAATGAAATATCAAATCTAGCAGAAATTATGATCAGCAAACAAAGGCATGGACCAACCGGAAATGTTAAAGTTGAATTTGAAGCGATGTACACTAAATTCAAAGATATAGAAAACAATTAACTTTAACATTTCAATGTTTGAAAGAATCTATAAAAATTCAATAATTGAAAAACCTAAACTCACTCTATTATTTCTCATATTTTTGTTATTAGGTTTTAGCTATTTCGCAAAAAACTTTCAGTTAGATGCTTCTTCTGATACTTTACTTCTGGAAAACGATCCAGATCTAAAATATTTAAGAGAAGTAAACAGTAAATTTGGTTCTAAAGATTTCTTAGTTTTAACTTATACCCCTAATGATGATCTAATAAATCCTAACTCTATTACAAATCTTACAAATCTAAAAAATGATTTGAATAATTTGCATTGGGTGAACAACGTAATAACTATTTTAGACGTTCCGTTGTTAAAAAATAACGATGATCCTTTGTCAGAAAGAATTAAAAACTTTAAAACTTTATCGAGTAAAAATGTAAATATAAAAAGAGGTTTTAATGAAATTATTAATAGTCCAATTTATAAAGAGTTTGTTATTAGTAATGATGGAAAAACTAGTGGTATATTAGTTTATATCAAGGTTGATGATAAAATTGTTGAACTTATTAAAACTAAAAATAAGTATTTAGATAAAATTGACAAAAATAATTTAAATTCTTTAGAAAAAAAGGAATATAAAAAATTTTTAAAAAAATATGATAGTTATAGAAAATTATATAATCAAAAAAATCATCAAAATATAAACGAAATTAGAGCTATAATAAAAAAACATAACAATCATGCAAAAATTCATTTAGGCGGAATCCCAATGATTGCAGATGATATGATGACTTATGTAAAAAATGACATAATAGTTTTTGGTGCTGGAGTATTTGTTTTTATAGTTTGTACACTTTGGTTTGTTTTTAGAAGTTTTTTGTGGGTATTAATTCCTCTTTTAAGTTGTTTTTTTTCAGTTTCTATCATGGTAGGCCTACTTGGATTATTAGGTTGGAAGGTAACGGTGATATCTTCAAATTTCATAGCACTGATGTTAATACTTACAATGGCAATGAATATTCATATGAGTGTTCGTTATTTACAATTTAAAAAAGAAAATCCAACAGTCACTAACAATGAAGCGACACTTTGGACATCAAAAAAAATGTTTTGGCCAATATTATATACAGTACTTACTACAATTTGTGCTTTTTTATCTCTTATCTTTAGTGGTATTAAACCAATAATAGATTTTGGTTGGATGATGACCTTGGGGTTGCTAGTTTCTTTAACTATTACTTTTACTTTATTACCAGCAATTTTAAATGTTTTGATTAAAGAAAATAAAAATTTTAACGATCAAAAAAAATCAAAAATTACTTCTTTCTTAAGCTCAGTAGCTAAAAAAAATACTAAAACAATTTTTTTATCATCTTTACTTATAGTTCTTATAAGTATTTTCGGAATTACAAGACTTGAAGTTGAAAACAGTTTTATTAATTATTTTGATAAAAAAACTGAAATTTATAAAGGAATGAAATTAATAGATGAAAAACTCGGAGGGACAACTCCTCTTGATGTAATATTAAAATTTCCAGATAAACCAGAAGAAGAAAAAACAGATGATGATTTTGATAGTTGGGATGATGAAGATCAAGATGATTCAAAATATTGGTTTACTAGAAATAAAATAGAAAGAATTACTAAAGTTCATGAGTATTTAGATAGTTTAGATGCTGTTGGTAAAGTAATTTCTTTTGCATCAATGGTTCAAGTAGCAGAAGATTTAAATGACGGTAAAGAGCTACAAGGATTAGAAATGGGTGTTTTATATACTAAAATACCAGATACAATTAAAAAAGAAATAATTGACCCATATATATCTATAAAAAATAACGAGGCAAGAATAAGTTTGAGAATTCTGGATTCTAAAAAAAATCTAAGAAGAAATGAACTTATTAAAAAAATTAATAATGATTTAGAGAATAAAATAGGTTTAAAATCTACAGATTTTAAGTTAGCAGGTGTTCTTATTTTATTTAATAATCTTTTACAAAGCCTATTTAAATCACAAATATTAACTTTGGGAGTTGTTATGGTGGGCATAACTTTAATGTTTCTAATTCTTTTTAGAAATATAACTTTATCTTTAATAGGAGTAGTTCCAAATTTTATGGCTGCTTTTCTAATTCTCGGAATCATAGGTTTATTAAAAATACCTTTGGATATGATGACAATCACTATAGCTGCCATAACCATTGGTATAGCCGTTGATAACAGCATCCATTACATATACAGATTTAAAGAAGAATTTAAAAAAACCAAAAATTATAATAATACTTTAGACACGTGTCACAACACCGTAGGTATTGCTATTTTAAATACCTCAATAACAATAGTCTTTGGTTTCTCAATTTTGGTGTTGTCTAATTTTATACCTACAATCTATTTTGGTGTATTCACTGGCTTAGCAATGTTATTAGCTATGATTTCTGTTCTAACTCTATTGCCAAAACTAATTTTGGTAGTAAAACCATTTGGTAATGAATAGTTTAGTTGAATTCATACAAAATAGTATTTCAGCCTTTGATCTCATAGTTTTATTAATTACTTGTTATTCTATGGCACAATGCGCAGCTAAAGGATTTATGAGAAGCCTTTTGTCATTTTCTAAGTGGCTTCTTGCTTTAATAATAACAATAATCTTAGTTCCAAAATTAAATCCATGGGTAGAAAATTTAGTAGAATCAAAGTTTATCGCTGATATAGGTTTGGGAATTTTTATATATATAATTTCACTTTTTGTAATAATTAATATAGGAAAAGCTTTAAACAAAGCTATTACTTTAACTGGGCTTGGAAGTGTTGATAAAACTTTTGGTTTATTTTTTGGTGTTTTTAAAGGATATATAATTTGCGTATGTTTTTTTTCATTATTAAATTGGTTTTATCCACATCAAAAATGGCCGATCGAAACTGAAGACACTTATTCTTTCCAAATAATATATAAAGGAAGTGAATTTCTGATTGAAGAATTTCCAAAAAGTAAAGACTATTACGACGAGACAGAAGATAAAATTGAAAAAATTTGATATCAACTAAGATTTAAATTTTAATTTAATTAAAGCCAAAAATTCTAGATTTTGCTGTCAAAATATATAATGAACCATTACTAATGATTGGAGAAGACGTTAATGAATCTCCAATTTTTGTGAAATATTCAGCTTTGCCAGAAGTTGCGGAAGATACAATTAAAAAACCATTTAATGTAGTTGCGTAAATTTTTTCAGATCCTAAAATAAAACCTGTTATAATTGTTTTTTGTTTTCTTTTTTTTAATATTTTCAAAATATTTGTTGACCAAATTATTTTTCCAGTATTCTTATCAAGATTAACAAAAAAACCATCCTCTGAAATTAAAAATATATGCTTTCCGTCAATTATTGGAGTGTTTATTGAATTTATATAATTACTCCAATTAAGATAACCGGTGTTTAAGTTAAAAGAAAAAACAGCATCGGTAGTTGAAAAAATTATATCGTTATCCCCTATTACAATGTCCGATGATTTAAAAAAATCAGAAGAAAAACTTGATGCGCCAGCAACATTTATAGACCAATATAATTGTCCGTTAACTGAATTAATTTTTAATAAATCTCCTGACGACCCTAACATAATTATATTTCCAGATTTTGAAATAGACAGAGATAAATGATTTTGTGCTTTTATAAATGAATTTATGGATCTAATATCCCAAAGTATTGTTCCACTATTTATATCTAAACAAATAAGTCTATTATCTTGATTGATTATAAAAATTTTATCATCAAAAATTTTTAATTTAGATTTTAGTGGAATGGTATGATTTTTAACCCAATTAAGATTTCCATTATTAACATCGATAGAATAAATAAAACCTATATTATCAGCTATATAAATTTTATCTTTATAAACTGAAAATGTTAAATTTTTATATATTTTTTTATATATTTTTTTGTATATATTTATTTTCCAGTTTATTTTTCCTTTTTGAGTAACACTAAAAATTGATCCTGTATCATCAGAAAAAATAACGTTATCTTTAAATATTAGCGGCGATGATTTAATTGCTGAAATATCAAACTTATTTTTTCCTACCTTTTTTTTAAGGAAGTTATTTTCGATGCCCGGTAAATAAATATTTCCTAAATTATTTTGCAAATTTAATCCAGGCATGATCCAAAAATCATTTTTTCTAGAGTTATTTAATTTTATAATTCCATTTGATGGGATTTCTTTTAGATTAGATTTTTTTGAAGAATAAACCTGTATTATGTTACCTTTGCTTTGTTGTATTTCTAATTCAGCAATTCTTTTTATTTCATCAATTCCATCCCATATACCTGATTTATTATCGAACGAACAATTAGAAAGAAATAATAATAAAAAAGGATATATGAATTTTGTATATTTATTCATCTAAAATGAGAGTAAGTCGCGATCTTGCATATTCATAAAATTCTCTTTGTAAATTTTTTAATGATAAAGTTTGAATATAAAAATCTTTTGCTTTCAAATATTCATTCTTAGAAGAAAAATAATCTCCTAATAATAACAAAGCATGCGGCTTCCATATAGAATCCTTGTTTATTAGAGGATTTAACGAATCTAACATTTTTACTTCATCTATAGAATCTGACTCAAATAAAGCTTTCTTAAAAATTAATAAATCCTTAATCTCTTTTTCAAATTTATTCTCTTTTAAGATGTGGTCAAAAATATTTAATAGTTCTTTTTGATCCTGAATTAAATTTTCATTTAATATTATAAAAAACGCTAAAGTAGAATATGTTTCATTATTTGAAAAAATTATTTCCTTTAAAATATTAGTTGCTTTATCTATTTCATTATTTTCTAAATATACTTTAGCGTTGATATAACTATTTGATAAATTAATGATTTTTTTTTCTTTAAAATTTAAATAAAATGTTACTGAAGAAAGCGTGACTATTATAAAAATAATAGAACTTAAAATTAAAATTTTATTACTTTGATAAAATCTTTTTAATTTTGATTTTTCTGTAACATCATACTGCGTTTCTAATAAATTTTGATTCATTTAAATAAATTCATTAAAATTAAAGTTTTATTTATTGTACACATTATTTGACGAAGGAAATTTTTTATTTTTAATATCTTGACTGTATTTTTTTACACTAATTTCAATCATCTTTTTTACATTAGAATATTTTCTTACAAATTTTGGATGAAAGTTGCTCAATCCAATCATATCATCTGTGACTAGTATTTGACCATCACAATGTCTGGATGCACCAATTCCTATAGTAGGAACTTTTACTTGATTAGTAATTTCTTTTGCTAAACTTTCTATTACACACTCTATTACAATAGCAAAAACTCCACATTCTGAAAGTACAATAGCATCTTCTAAAATTGTTTTTCGCTGATTAATATTTTTTCCTTTTGTTTTAAAATTTACTGCATGCTGTGGAAGTAGTCCAATATGACCCATTACTGGAATTTTTTTCTTTATTAAATGTTTTATAATGCCAGATATCTTTTTTCCTCCCTCAAGTTTAACAGCATGACATTTTGTTTCTTTAATAACTCTCTTTGCATTTTTAAATGCTAAAAATTTGTTACTATATGTTTTGTAAGGCATATCAAAAACTATTAGACTTTTCTTTGCTGCTCTTTTTACTGCTTTTGCGTGCAAAAGCATAGTTTCAAATTTAACATCTCTGGTTGTTTTAGATCCGTATAGAACCATACCAACTGAATCACCGACTAAAATTATATCACAGTATTTATCGAGAATTTTTGCTATAGGCTCAGAATATGCGGTCAAACATACGATTGGACTTTTGTATTTTTTTTTTAAAATACTTTTGATTTGTCTGTTAAACATTTCTATGGGGTTAATATATTAAGTTTTTCTTGTAATACTTTTTGTTTTAAACATAAAGATTCACAAGCCATATTAAATTTTTCCAATAATTTTTTTGCTTCTTCGTAGTCAGATAATTTAATTTTAAGCATAGTAAGAAGATAAATGGCCTCTTCATTTTTAGGATTAAGTAACAGAACTTTATTTAAATTACTTTCCATCTCGTAATCATTTTCAGACTCATCAAAAATTTTAGCTAAATATAAATATGATTTTTCACTTTTTGGATTAAACACCAAATCTCTTTCAAAAAAAAATTTTGAATCATCATATTTTTTATCATCAAATAATTTTTTCCCTTCATCAAAATATTCAGATTGTGCAGCAAATGCACCTGAAACTGTGAACAGGAATATGACAAAAATTTTTAATAAAAATAAGTTGATTTTCATTATGTATTTATAAATTAATAATATAATTATATTATGTATCATACTTTTAAAAAATTAAAGAGCTTTTCAAATTCCCTTGCAATAAATGTAAATTTCTTTTGACTCTTTTTTGCTTGATAATGGTTTATATTTAACTACTTTTTTAAAGTATTTTTTGGCATTTTTATTGATTTCTTCAAATACTGACCCCATAAATAATTTTGATAAAAAAACTCCATCTTTGTTTAAAATTTTTAAGGCTAGATCCATAGCCCTTAGACATAGTTCTCCTGTTTTGTACGAGTCTAGATTTTTATTCCCAGAAGTGTTTGCTGCCATATCTGATATTACAACATCGATTTTTTTTTGAAAAAAGCCAAAAATTTTAATTTCAATTTTTGAATCTAGTAAGTCTCCTTGCATAAATTCAACTCTTTCTATTTTTTCCATTAATTTAGTATCAATGGCAAGAATTTTACCATCAAATATTTTTTCTCTTGCTGCTTGTGACCATCCGCCGGGAAATGATCCTAAATCTAAAAGATTTGTTTTTTTATGTAAAAATTTAAACTTTTTATTCATCTCTATTAGTTTAAAAGCTGACCTTGATCTATAACCCTGCGCTTTGGATTTTTTAAAATATGGATCCCTATGCTGTTTAATTATCCAGTTTTTTGAAATTTTATTTTTTTTCAATTAATTCTACTATTTTTATAATTAAAGTATATCTTCTGTATCTTCTTCACTTAGACGGATAAAAGATTTTTTATTTAATCTTCTATAATGAAAAAAACTTAGTGGTATTAACAGTACATAAATTACTCCAGTAAAAAATAGAGTCTCGAATGTATAAAAAATTATAAGACTTACATAAATTCCAATACCTAATAATAAAAATATTGCTAAATGCCTTGGTATTATAATTCTTTTTAATGAATAAGTTGGTACTTTGCTTACCATTAATATAGATGTTATTAGAATTGCACCTGAACTCAAGACTGCATAGTTTTCAAATTGAATTAAATTAGTTAAATTTAATATTAAGGGAAGCAATACTAAGCCAGCCGCAGCAGGAGACGGCACTCCTTCAAAAAAATTTATTTTCCAATTTTCATTTTCATCTATAGTAGTTAAGTTAAATCTAGCTAATCTAAGAGCACAACAAACGGTATAAATTAAAACAAACATCCATCCAAATTTTCCAACTTCATTTAAAGCCCAAAAATACATTATAAATCCAGGAGCAACTCCAAAGCTTATTACGTCGGTAAGTGAATCCAATTCTTTACCCACTTTTGAAGTTCCTTTAATTAATCTAGCTACTCTACCATCTAGCGTATCAAGGATCGCAGCAAACCCTATTGCTATAACTGCCATCGAATAATTTAAATCTATTGCAAACTTGATTGAACTTAACCCTAAACAAACTCCAAAAATTGTTAAAGCATTTGGTAAAAGTGATTTAGGATTTTTTTTTGGAATTAATTTAAAATCTTTTTTATTTTCAATCATATTATTTTCTTTTAGCCAAAATAGTTTCACCAGCAATCGTGTTTTGATTTGGTTTTACCATTAACTCAAAATTTTCAAAATATAAATCTACCCTACTTCCAAATCTTATAATTCCAAATCTGTCTCCCTGTTTAATATCTTCGTTTTCTTTAACTTCACAGACAATTCTTCTAGCAATTAATCCTGCTATTTGAACTAAAATTATTTCTTGTCCATTGGAACTTTTTACGCTGATATAGTTTCTTTCATTTTCTTCGCTAGCTTTATCTAATGATGCATTTATATATTTGCCTGGTTTATAAAATATTTTATTAATTTTTCCTGAGATTGGTATTCTATTAACATGACAATTGAAGACATTCATAAAAATACTTACTCTGGTATATTTTTTTTTTTCTAATCCTAACTCATTTGGTCCATCAACTTCGGTTATTTGTGATATAACTCCATCAGCAGGACTAATTAAGTAATTTTCATCTTGAATAGTAAATCTTTCTGGATCTCTAAAGAAGTAATAAACCCATATTGTTAAAATTAAACTTATTATTCCTAAAAAATTAGAAATTAATAAAAGGATAAATGTTATAGCAGCAGCTATGGCTAAAAACCTATAACCTTCTTTATGTAGCTTTGGAAACAAAATGTCTATCATACCAATATATTTTGTAATTTTATGTTAATATGTATATTAAGTAACGAAATTCAATTAATAAAATGGCAAAAATTAAAGTAAAAAACCCAGTAGTTGAACTAGACGGCGATGAAATGACAAGAATAATATGGGATTTCATCAAAAAAAAACTAATTTTGCCTTATCTAGATTTAAAAATTCAATATTTCGATTTAGGTATTAAAAATCGAGATAAGACATCAGACAAAGTGACTGTTGAATGTGCTAATGCAATAAGAGATATAGGGGTCGGTATAAAATGCGCAACAATAACTCCAGATGAAAACCGTGTAAAAGAATTTAAATTAAAAAAAATGTGGAGATCGCCAAATGGAACAATTAGAAATATTTTGGGTGGAACTGTTTTTAGAGAACCTATAATTTGTAAAAACATTCCAAAATTAGTACCAAGTTGGACTAATCCAATTGTAATTGGAAGGCATGCTTTTGGTGATCAGTATAGAGCAACAGATTTTAAAGTTCCAGGAAAAGGAAAATTAGAAATAAAATGGACCTCAGAAGATGGAAAAGAAAAAAAAGAGTTTGAAGTTTTTAATTTCAGTGGCCCCGGTGTTGCTTTATCAATGTATAACTTAGATAAATCTATTAAAGATTTTGCCAGAGCATGTATGAATTATGGTTTGAACAGGAAATGGCCAGTTTATCTTTCGACTAAAAATACAATTTTAAAAAAGTATGATGGTAGATTTAAAGACTTATTTCAGGAAGTTTATGAAAATGAATTTCAAGAAAAATTTAAAGAAAGAAAAATAACTTACGAGCATAGACTTATAGATGACATGGTAGCATGCGCAATGAAGTGGAATGGAAATTATATTTGGGCGTGTAAAAATTATGATGGTGATGTACAATCTGATACAATTGCTCAAGGATTTGGTTCTCTTGGTTTAATGACTAGTATTTTAATGTCTCCAGACGGCAAAACTATAGAATCAGAAGCCGCGCATGGAACTGTCACTAGACATTATAGAATACATCAACAAGGTAAGGAAACTTCCACAAATCCTATTGCTTCTATTTTTGCGTGGGCTAGAGGTTTGTATCATAGAGGAAAAATAGATGGTAACGAAGATTTAAAAAAATTTGTTAAAACTTTAGAAAAAGTTTGTATACAGGCAGTTGAAAATGGCTCAATGACCAAAGATCTAGCCATGCTTATTGGAAAAAATCAAAAGTATCTTAGTACAAATCAATTTCTTGAAGTTATAGATTCTAATTTAAAAAAAAATCTTAATTAATTTTTTTACTTAAACTTTCAATAGCTTTCTCAATTTTATCTTTGTTAGATCCACCAGCTTGTGCAAAATCTTTTCTTCCCCCTCCACCTTTTCCACCTAAGATTTCAGAAGCAATTTTTACAAGTGTCACTGCATTAAATTTTTCAGTTAATTGATTTGTAACACCGACAGCAACACCAACTTTTCCTTCAAAAATAGCAAATGCAACTACAATACCCTCTTTTATCTCTTTTTTGCTTTGATCTATTATATTTCTTAATTCTTTCGGCGGAAAATCGGTGAGAACTTGATTTCTTAGAGTAAACGATCCTATTTTTTTATCGTTAATAACATTTTTACTTTTATTTCTAATAATATTTTGAATTTTAATCGTTTCTAATTGTTTGTTTAGATTTTTAACATTTTCGGTAAGCTCAAGATTGCTATGGTATTCAGGTTCAATTTTATATTTTAACAATTCTTTTTTAATTAAATCTATTTGTTCTTTTAGATTTTCTTCTTTTAAAGATTTATCTTTTTTTAAATTTTTTTCATAATCTTCTAACTGCTTATCTCTTAAAGCCTCTACTCTTCTGACGCCAGCAGCGATTGATGATTGGTTTATTATCTTAAATTTACCAATATCTTTCGTATTTCTAACATGTGTACCTCCGCAAAGTTCAGTTGAAAAATAATTACCATTTTCTTTACCCATTGACAAAACTCTAACTTCATCCCCATATTTTTCACCGAACATTGCTAGAGCACCTTTTTCAACTGCCTCTTTGGGCGTCATAATTCTAGTTTTAACATCAGCAGCAGTATTAACCATGTCATTTACATACATTTCTATTTTTTCAATTTCCTTTTTTTCAATAGGTTTGTTGTGACTAAAATCAAATCTAAGTTTTTCAGGACTTACTAGAGAACCTTTTTGAGTCACGTGCTTACCAAGAGTTCTTCGCAAAGCCTCATGAAGTAAATGTGTTGCTGAGTGATAAGCTCTAGCATTATTTCTTCTATTAACATCAATTTCCATATTTACACTTTGATTGACTTTCAAAACACCTTTTTCAATTTTTCCTAAATGAACATAAAGATCACCCATTTTTTTTTGTGTATCTTCAATAATGACTTTACAATCATTAGAATAAATTATTCCTCTATCACCAACCTGACCACCTGACTCAGCATAAAAAGGTGTTTGGTTTGTTATTATCTCTACTTTATCGCCAGTTTTTGCTTCTTTAATAAAATCTTTACCTTTTGATATTTTAAGAATAACTCCTTCTAATTTATCAAATTCATAACCTAAAAATTCTGTAGGATTAAGTTGTTCTCTAATTTTAAACCACTTCTCTTCTAAGGATTGATCTCCAGATCCTTTCCAATTCGCACGAGCTAGTTTTTTACTTTTTTCCATTTCTTTATCAAAACCAGCATTATCAACTCTTATATTCTTATTTTTTAAAATATCTGCGGTAAGATCTAGTGGAAATCCATAAGTATCATATAATTTAAAAGCAACTTCACCTGGAAAAGAATTATTTTTTACCTTGTTTAGATTGTCGTTTAAAATTTCAATACCTCTATTAAGCAATAAAGAAAATTTTTCCTCTTCTGTCTTTAGCGTCTCTATAATTAAAGGTTCTGCTCTCTCTAACTCAGGATAGGAATCTGACATTTCTTTAATTAATGTGGGTACCATTTTATAAAAAATTGCTTCTTTACTCCCTAGTGTATGTGAATGTCTCATTCCTCTTCTCATTATTCTTCTTAAAACATAACCTCTTCCTTCATTTGAAGGCAAAACTCCTTCTGCTATCAAAAATGAACTTGCTCTAAGATGATCCGCTATAACTCTATGGCTAGCTATATTTTCTTTTGTAACCTTAGTTTTAGTTAAACTTGAAGAAGCTTCGATTAAAATTTTAAAATGATCAGTTTCATAATTGTCATGAGTACCTTGTAGTAAAGCTGAAATTCTTTCTAAACCCATTCCAGTATCTACTGATGGTTTTGGAAGACTTATCCTTTTATCTTTTGAAACCTGTTCGAATTGCATAAATACCAGGTTCCATATTTCTATAAAACGATCTCCATCTTGATCTTTGCTTCCTGGTGGACCGCCTTTTAAATTCTCTCCATGATCATAAAAAATTTCAGAACATGGTCCACAAGGACCTATATCTCCCATCGACCAAAAATTATCACTTGTAGATATTTTGTAAATTCTGCTTTCTGGCAAACCTGCAATTTTTTTCCATAAATTAAAAGTTTCTTTATCTTCTGAATATACACTTACACTAAGCTTATCTTTTGATATTTTAAATTCTTTGGTAATCAAGTTCCATGCTAATTCAATAGCAACATCTTTAAAGTAATCTCCGAATGAAAAATTTCCCAACATTTCAAAAAATGTATGATGTCTTGGTGTGTAGCCAACATTTTCTAGGTCGTTATGTTTTCCTCCGGCCCTGACGCACTTTTGAGATGTTACTGCTCTCCTGTAATCTCTTTTTTCAAGGCCTGTAAAAACATTTTTAAATTGAACCATTCCAGAATTGGTAAACATTAATGTTGGGTCATTACTTGGAACTAAATTACTAGAATCCACCATTGTGTGTTCTTTGTTTGAAAAGTAATTTAAAAAAGATTTTCTTACATTTTTTAATGTTTTTTCAGTCATCTATCTTATAAATACAGCTTTTTAGAATGATGTCTAGATATGAAGAAAGGCGCCTAAATTGGCGCCTTTCTTAAGAGAGCGATAATTGTAATTATTTAATTTTTTTTGGTAGGTTCTGTTTTCTCTGCTACAGGGTTTCCTTCTATCTTTTTAGCAATTAATCCAGCTTTAGTTCTAATTGCCATTTCAATTTCTGCTGCTACTTTAGGGTTTTTTTCAAGAAAAATTTTGGTATTTTCCCTGCCTTGACCAATTTTTTCACCTTTGTAAGCATACCAAGCTCCTGCTTTTTCGACTATATTGGCCTTAGCTCCTAAATCAACAAGCTCACCTACTTTGCTAATACCTTTTCCATACATTAAATCAAATTCAACTACTTTAAATGGTGGTGAAACTTTATTTTTAACTACTTTGACCCTTGTTGAATTTCCAATAATTTGGTCTTTGTCTTTAATTGCTCCAATTCTTCTTATATCCATTCTGACAGACGAATAGAATTTTAAAGCATTTCCTCCTGATGTAGTTTCAGGATTGCCAAACATAACACCAATTTTCATTCTAATTTGATTTATAAATATAACCATAGTGTTGGTATTTGCGATTGAACTAGTTAACTTTCTAAGAGCTTGACTCATCAACCTAGATTGTAATCCTACATGATGATCGCCCATTTCGCCTTCAAGTTCAGCTCTTGGAGTTAATGCTGCTACTGAATCTATAACCAAAACTGAGATCGATCCTGATCTAATCAAAGTATCTGCTATTTCCAAAGCCTGTTCACCTGTATCTGGTTGAGATATTAAAAGCTCTTCAGTTTTAACACCCAATTTTTTTGCATAAACCGGATCTAAAGCATGTTCGGCGTCAACAAATCCACATATTCCACCAGTTTTTTGTGACTCAGCTATCACTTGCAAGGCTAAAGTTGTCTTTCCTGAGGATTCTGGACCATAAATTTCTACAACTCTTCCTTTTGGTAAACCACCAATCCCGAGGGCAAGATCTAAACTTAAAGATCCTGTTGATATAGCCTCGATGTTCATAGCGGCTTTTTGGCCAAGCTTCATCACCGAGCCTTTTCCAAAATTTTCATCAATTTGACTGATTGCTGCTTCTAAAGCCTTATTTTTCTCTTTGTTTTCTGCTTCTTGATTTTTACCTGATTTTACTATTTTTAAGTTATTTTTAGTCATAATTTACCTTTTTTTTTTAAAATTTAGTTAACGAATCACATCTTTAAATGTACACATTTTGTTCTTTTTATCAATAGTTAATTAAATCCAATAAATTCAATGTTTTTTTAAAAGAATAGAAGAATTTTTACTTTATCAAGTTTAGTTGTCTAGCTGTAAGTCTTCCTATTGCTGCTAATAAATCAAATTGAGATATCAAAAAATTTCTTTCCGCGCTTGCTAAATCGATTCTAGAATTTAATAAAATTGTACGCGATTGAATAACTTCTAAAGTAGTTCTGCTGTTTCCTGATTCATACTCTAAAGTTATTCCTTCGTTTGCAATTTCTGCTGCTTTTACTTGTGACCTTATCGATTCTAATACACTTCTAGAAGTTATATAGTTAGACCAAGCATTAGCTATATTAGTTTCGTTTTGTCTCTTTTGATCTTGAAATAAAAGCTCTTTTTGGTTTCTAAGCTCTTTTGTTTTTCTTAAACCATATAAATTGCTACCCCCAGCAAATAAAGGCCATGTTGCTGTTGCGGTTACCGTTTGTTGTGTTCTGTCATTCACTGTCGCACTAATATCATCCTGTTCCGCTACCTTGTAAGACAAGGTTGCTGATGGTGAAAGTTCTGATCTTGCAATAACTACATCTAATTTGGACTGCTTATATTCTAGCTTTGCTATTTGCAAGTCAGGATTCTCTGAATTAGATATACTGTAAGCTGCAGCTAAACTTTCGGGTAAATTCAAATTAATTTCTTTTACTTCCTTAATATTTTTTATGTCTTTTTTTCCAGTTATTTTAATAAAGTTTGCTCTACTAGTTACTAAATCATTTTGAGCTGTAATTAACTGAGCATTAGCGCCAGCAAAAGAAGATTCTGACTGTGCCAAGTCTGTTAAATTGATTTCACCTTTTTCCAGCCTATTTTGATCAGTTTCAACCTGTCTCTCCAGTAAATCAACGTTCATTAAATTAATATTTACTTTTTTTCTGTTTAACAATAAATCAGTGTGTGCTTTTGCTGCTTCTAATAAAATTTCTTGCTCAATTTTTTTAAGTTTAAATTCTGCTAAAGTTTGTCCATATTGTTTTTTTTTTAAATTTGCAACTCCACTAAATCCTTGAAAAACTTTTTGTTCCACAGTTACAGATTGTTCAGATGGTCGGAAATTTGTATCACTTCCAGGTACTTTATTATCTTGCTCTCCTACATAGCCTGAAATTGTAACGCTTGGCAAAAACTCACTGATGGCTCCTCTTCTTTCTTCTTTAGATGCTCTCATGCTTGCTCTTTCTGCATTTAATTTAGGATTGTTTAAATAGGCTGAGTTTAAAGAATCAAGTAAGGTATCCGCTTTTAAGAGATTAATCTTTAAAGCTAATATTAAAACTAATAAAATTTTAAATAAAAACTTCATTTAACTACTACCTAAACAATATTTTTTTAACTTCATGATTTTTTTTCAATAACATAACTACTGATGCAGATTTACTTAAATCTTTTAGCATTTGCAAAGTAATTCTTTGGTAAAACATAATAAAACGCTTTATTTGATTATAGGTCATTATTTTTTTATTTAAATGCGACCTTTTTTTTAATTTTGTTTCTTGTAATAATCTCCACTTAAAGACCATATCAAAACTAGGCACTTTCAGAAAAATTAAATGATCTATCATGGAAAAAACTTTTTTATATTCTTTTTTAAGTTTTTCATTTACCTGCTTTCTCCATATCAACCTTCTATCCTCTTTTTTTTCAAGAATGTTTATTGGTTTTTTTATTAAAGAATTAGATTGAGGTTTTGCTCCAACGCACCACCCTTCTAATATAACTATTTCTGGTTTTTTGCTTATTTTTGACCAATATTTATTTTTCATACGATCATCTGTAGATTTATCAAATTTTGGTATTTTGAATTCTTTAAATTTATTTTTTTTCATATTATTAAAAAAAAATTTTACTAACCTGATGTCATGAGTTCCAGGAACACCTCTCGTTTTGAATAAGGGATGAATTTGCTTTGACATTATATTTCTTTCGTTCAAAGTTTTATAAAAGTGATCAATTGAAGCAACGCGAACATTTCTTTTAAAAAATTTATTTAAAATAATTTTTAAAATACCTGTTATTGTTGTTTTTCCAGATCCTTGTCCTCCTGATAAACCTAAAAATAAAGTTTTTCCTTTTTCTTTATATTTTTTTTCGATCCAAAATGAAATTGGTATATAATTTTTCTTAAGATTATTTATGTTTGTAATTTTGGATTTGTTAATAATTTTTTCCTTTTTTAAAAATTTTAAATAATCTTTTTTTACCTTTAAAAAACAATCTTCAGCTTCTTTCATTACTTTTTATCAAGGGGGTGGTTAACTCCATCATTAACTCCGATGTTTTTATATTCAAAAGGATTCACCCCTTCTATGCATGCAATATTTATCATATAAACTTTATCATGATTGCTTCTTGGATTTGTGTGAGTATAAATTCCACACTTTGAGCAAAAATAATGTTCAGCTACTTTTGTGTGATATTGATAAAGAGTTAAAAGATCTTTTCCCTTAATAATTTTAAAATTCTCAGGGCTAATTGGTGTCATTATGTAACCCTTCCTCTTACAAATTGAACAGTTACATCTATTAAGCTTTTCAAATCCCTTCTCTTGTAATTTTACTTCAGCCTCTACTCCTCCGCAGTGACATGTTAATTTTTTCATTTATTTATTTTTAATTTAAATTCTTTAGCATGATTTTCATATCGTGGTAATAGTTATCCACATCATAACTAAATCTAGTTTTAATGTTCATGCTTTGATTCAGTTTAGATTCTTTTTTGGACTCAAAATACAACCTAATAGTTACTTTTTCACAGCTTGCTATATTGTGTTTCATATTATAAATTAGAACAAAATAAGAACATTATGAAAGCACTATTGCCATTTCATTTAAACAAAGTCGGGGCTGGATTTCCTTCTCCAGCAACAGATTATGTGGAAGACGACATAGATCTTAATGCTCATTTAATAAAAAATATACCATCTACCTTTATTATCAGAGTCCAAGGTAAATCTATGACTGACGTTGGTATTCATGATGGTGATCTTTTAATAGTAGATAAAAGTTTAAATCCAAAAAATTTTTCTACTGTAATTGCCAATGTTAATGAAGAGTTGGTTGTAAAAACTTTCATAAAAAAAGAAAATCAATCCTTTTTAACTTCTGGATCAAAAAAAATTAAAGATAAAATCAATTTAACTGATAATCCTGAAATTTTTATTTGGGGTGTAGTAACTTACGTAATTCATGCTTTATAGCAAAAATAAAATAGCTTTAGTAGATTGTAACTCATTCTATGTTTCATGTGAAAGATTATTTAACCCCTCGATAGTTAAAAAACCAGTGGTTGTATTATCGGGTAATGACGGGTGTGTAATTTCTCGATCAACAGAAGCTAAGACTTTAGGAATTAAAATGGGAGAACCCTATTTTAAAGTGGAGAGAATAGTAAAAGAAAATGATGTAAAAATTTTTTCAACAAACTTTGCTTTATATGGAGATATATCAAGAAGAGTTATGAAAACTTTAAAGCAATTTTCGCCACAAATGGAGATTTATTCTATCGATGAAGCTTTTTTAGATTTAACTTCAGTAAAAAATGAAAATTTACTAGAACATGGTCATGAAATTAGAAAAACTATTTTAAAATGGACTGGTATACCAACTAGCATTGGAATTGCAACAACAAAAACTTTAAGTAAAGCTGCGAATTATATTGCAAAAAAAGAAAAGTCGGGAGTTATTGATTTAATAAATTCTAAACAAATAGATAAACTTCTTTCAGAAATTAAAATAAATGATGTTTGGGGCGTAGGACGTCAACTAACAAAATTCTATATCAGAAATGGAATAAATACAGCCTATGATCTTAAAAAAATTCATAACGGATGGATAAAAAAAAATACAAATGTTTTTGGGTCACGCACAGCAATGGAGTTAAAAGGATTTTCGTGTATATCTTTAGAGCCTCATGAAGAAAAAAGAAAAAGTTGTTGTGTATCAAGATCGTTTGGAAGAAAAGTCACAAAACTAGAAGAATTAAAAGAATCTATTACAACACATTGTCTTAATGCTGCAGAAAAAATTAGAAATGATAATCAAACAGTAAAAAAAATAACTGTCTTTATAAAAACAAGCCCTTTTCAAATAGGAAAAAAATATTACGCAAATTCAAAAGATATAGATTTACCAATAAGAACAAATGATAGCATTACCTTAATAAAATACTCTCTAATTATATTAGAAAATATTTATAAAGAAGGATATCAATATCAAAAGACTGGTATAATTTTTTCAAAATTAAAAGATGTCAATATTTATAATAAAAATTTGTTTTCAACAATTAATAATGAAGAAAAGAGAACTAAATTAATGAAAGCAATCGACTACACGAATATAAAATATGGACGTCATGCTTTAAGTGTTGCGCAAGCAGGGTTCAAGAAAAAATGGAATACTAGAAGACGCTTCTCATCTAGAATTGATACTGCATGCTTTGATTTGTTACCTTTTGTCAAAACTTCCTAAAAGATCAATACTACCAATATTATCTAAAGAGCTATCAAATTCAGCAATATTTGAACGCATAGATATTTTAAAAATAATTAAAACAAAAATTAATAAAAGAAATATAGGAAGTAGAGTAAGTAAAGAGATATTTTTAAAAATCAAAAACGAATAAAGTAAAAAAAATAAAATTGACCTAAAAATTACTATATTTCTAAATACTGAAATTATAGCTAGTGAATGAAATACAAGAGCATTAAAATTCATTTTTGACGGTCCAAAATATCTAGTTCCCCTTATAGAAGGTATAGATTCTCGATTATTAATAGTTTTTACAATCGAACTAGAATAAGAGTTCCACAAATATGATTTCTGGATTAATTGATCTACGTGGTCTCTAGGAAGGCATGTAAAATTACCAAATTTTATTAATTTACCAGTAAATATGAAAGTTAGTAGTTTATGTGCTTGATACAAAGTCTTAAAAATCAATCCCTCAGATCTTTTAAATCTATTTCCAGTTACAGTTATATTAGGTTTATTTTTAACTTTTTCAAAAAAGTAATTGAGTTCTTCTGGTCTATCCTCTCCATCCGCATCCATAACAATTACATGTTCAAAATCTTCATTTTTATAAATATATTTTAGTCCAGCGGCAATACATCTTTGATGCACTGTATTTTTTTTCATATTCAAAATTTTGACTGATTTTATTTTTTTAAAATTAAAATCAAATTCGGGTCTTTTTTCTGTTGAAGCATCGTTAACAAGAATAATAGAAACTAACGCATCCCAGTTTTCAATTTGTAAATCAATTTCACTAAGTAATTTTGAAACAGATTTCCAGTCATTAAAAAGGGGAATTAAAATTATAAATTTTTTCATTTGCTACCAAGCATACATATTTTATTATTTTCTATTACAAAAGAAACTCCATGATCACACTCTCCATTAACAATTAAAAAACCATTCTGCCCAATAGTTTTTACAAAATCTTCCATTGATTTATCAACAAAGGCGGAAGAATGTGTATACCATTTTGGTCTTGAGTCTAAATGATAAGATAAATTACCTGCATGCCATTCATCACCAATAACTGATTCTATAGTATTAGAAAAATTTTTATTCCATTCTTGCTGAACTTTATTTGCAATAATTTTTCCTGGATAATCTGTTCTTTTATCTTTTTCAGAAATGGATATGTATAAATAAGCTAATGGAGAAAAACTAAAAAAGATTAGAAAAATTATCAAAAAATTTTTTATTTTTTTTAAAACAATTTTTTTTTGAAAAATATAAATAAACAATACGCCAAAAAATAAATAAAAAGGTGTCATCCACATTGTTCTGATTTTAGTTCCCAAAATTAATGATGTAAAAAAAACTAAAATAATAGGAACAAGATTAACAGCTAATAAAAATAATAACTTCTTATCTTTAGTTTTTAGTTTAATTTTAAAGTTTTTAGTAAAAAATAAAAACATAATGAAAAAAGGCAAAAGTATTGTTGTCTGTTTTCCAAGAAAAATTAAAGGGTGAGTTAGATGATTTAAAATGCTAATTTCATCTTTTGAGGTTCTGCTTAAAGCATATGTAATTGTAGTATAATCATTTTCTACCAGCCAAATTATATGTGGTATCAAAATTAAAAAAAATGATAACAATGAAATTAAAAATTTAAATTTAAATTTTCTTGTAAATATGAAGTAAATAAAAAATATATCAATGGCAACCAATAAGTAAATAAATAAATACTTTGATAAAATACCTAAAGCAGCAAATAACCCAAATAAAAACCAATCTACAGCTTTATTTTTTTTAATACCTCTCCAACAAAAAAAAACTGTTAGCGCCCAGAAAGGTAATTGGCTAATGTTAACATTAAATTCAGGTGTGGTAAAATTATAGAAATAAATAACTTCTAACAAAAAAACTGAGATTAAACTGTAAATTTTATTTTGAAAGAATTCTTTTGAAAAAACATAAACTACAAAAAAAGAAAATATAACAAATATTTGACTCAACAAATAGTAAGCCCAATCTTGATTTCCAAATATTTGATAAATAAATCCAACAGCCCAAGCACTAAAAGGTGGATGTTTGCTATAACCCCAATCTATATATGTACTCCATGCTAGTGCTTCTATAGTATCCAATGGTAAATTTATATTTGATATGGTGGGAACTAAAGTCCAAACAAATAAATGAGTAATCAAAAAAAATATTAACGTTTTGTCAATATTGCTATTTTTAATAAACATCATTTAAATTTATACAAATTTATGGTGCTTGACACCCAGAAAAACGTAAATATACTCACGGCCTTTGAAATAACATAAAGTAGCAAGAATGGCTAAAAAATATACACCAAACGAAAAAGAAAAGTATATGTGCGCAAAGCACAAAACTTACTTCAAAAAAAAATTGGTGGAGTGGAAACAAGAAATTATAGAAAATAATACTAAGAGTTTATATTTAAGTGATTCTGGATCTGAAATCTCTTCACCTGATATAGTGGATCAAGCTTCATCCCAAACGGAAAAAAACGTTGAAATGCGTACAATAAATAGACAAAGAAAACTTTTAAACAAAATTGAAAAAGCTATTAAAAAAATTGAAAATGACACCTACGGATACTGTGAAGAAACAGGAGAACCAATTGGATTAAAAAGATTAATAGCTAGACCTATAGCCACATTATCTATTGAAGCTCAAGAAAAACACGAAAAAAACGAAAAAATATTTGCCGATATTTAATTTAAATTTCAGGTATAGCTTCGCCTGAATTTAAGCAATCGTAACCTCTTATTACAGCTTCACGTTTAGAAATTGTTTCATACCATTTACATAAATTTTTATAATTTTTTAAACCTATATCGTGCCAGTTATGCCTAGCAATCCAAGGGAAGGTTGCTATATCTGCAATAGAATAATTTTTTCCAGCCAAAAAATCTGATTTTGACAAATGTTCATCCAAATCTTTGTACAATTTCTTCGCAATATTAAAATATCTTTCTTCTCCAAATTTACTTTTTCCAGGATTGTAATGATGGAATTGGTGATGTTGCCCTAACATTGGTCCAATATCCCCCATTTGTGCCATCAACCACTGATTTATAAGATTTCTATTATCACTATCATAAAATTTACCACTTAATTCTGCTAAATAAATTAGAATGGCACCAGACTGAAAAAAACTAACTTTATTTTGGTGGTCGGTTATTGCTGGTATTTTGCTAAGAGGACTTATTTTTCTAAATTCAGAACTAAACTGTTCACCTTTTGCTAGATTTATTAATGTTATTTTATAATCAAATTTTATTTCTTCTAGCATTATAGATATTTTTCTACCATTAGGAGTGTTGGCATAAAATAGTTCAATCACTTTTTTTGACACCCAATCTTTCCTGCATACTTTTTGAGGTTGTAGTATATTCAAATCTATATGTTTCGTTTGGTTTTGCTATTTTAAAACATGCTCGAGCAGCTAGAGCTCCTTCATGAAAACCTGATAAAATTAATTTAAGTTTGCCTGGGTATGAACAAATGTCTCCTATTGCAAAAATACCTTTTTTATTTGTTTGAAAATTTTCTGTATTTACTGGTATTGTTTTTTTTTCCAAGTTTAATCCCCATTCTGCAATAGGTCCGAGTTTCATTATTAATCCAAAAAAACCAAGAACGCAATCGGTTGGAATTTTTTCAATTTTTCCTTCTTCACTTTTAATAGTTATAGAACTGATTGTTTTTTCTCCATCAATTGAATTAATTTGAAAAGGCGTTTTTATTTTTAATTTACCTTCTTTTTCTAATTTTCTTGCAATTTCAGCGCTATGTTCTGCGCCACGAAATTCATTTCTTCTATGTACCAATGTCACTTCAGAAATTTTAGATAATTCTATTGCCCAATCTAAAGCTGAGTCACCACCACCAAAAATACAAATTTTTTTGTTTTTAAAATAATTTTTATCTTTCACTGAATAAAAAAGACTATTATTTTCAAATTTTTCTATTCCTTTAATTAAAAATTTTCTTGGCTCAAAAGAACCTACTCCACCAGCAATTATAACGTTTGGAGAGATAAAAGTTTTTTTCTTGCTAGTTGTAACTTTCCAATTATTTTCATTTTTAGAAACCGATTGAACTCTTTCGTTTAAATGAAAATTGGGTTTAAAAGGTTTAATTTGTTCCAACAAACTATTTGTTAAACCTTCTCCCGTGCATTCAGGTATAGCGGGAATATCATAAATAGGTTTATCAGGATAAAGCTCTATACATTGACCACCAATTTTATCTAAATTATCTATCACTTCAGCTTTGAGGCCAATTATACCTAATTGATGAACAACAAATAATCCAACTGGTCCAGCGCCAATTACTATAGCATCAGTCTTAATCATAATTGAATTATGCTTGCTTTGATGGCATTTTTACGACTAAACCATCTAATTCGTCTGTTACTGTAATTTGACATGACAATCTGCTAAATTTATTTGGTTCAAATGCCATATCAAGCATGTCTTGTTCTGCGTCTGATTTTTTTACCAACTTATCAAACCATTTTTCATCCACATAAACATGGCAAGTTGCACACGCACAAGCTCCCCCACAATCAGCATCAATACCAGCAATGTTATTTTGAATCGCACCTTCCATAACACTAAGATCTTTGGGAACCTCTAGTGTGTGTGATTTTCCATTATGTTCAATATATGTAATTTTTGGCATTTCTTGAATTACCTAAATATATGCTAATTAAAATAATGCAATAGATAAAATGATATGTTTTAATAGTTTTATAGATTTTTACCTATGGCGACAAAATATCATGAAATATATCAAAGATCTATAAAGGATCCTGAGGGTTTTTGGTCAGAAGTAGCTAAAAATATTTTTTGGTACAAAAAACCTACAAAAATTTTAAACTCTAGTAAACCACCTTTCTATAAATGGTTTACAGATGGAACTACAAACACTTGTTATAATGCTGTTGACCTTCATGTAAAAAATGGAAATGGAAAAAAGATAGCTATTATTTATGATAGCCCAATTACAAATTCTCAAAAAAAAATAACTTATGATGAATTAAAAAATCAAGTTTCAATTTTTGCTGGAGCTTTAGCAAATCAAGGAATAAAAAAAGGAGATAGAGTCATAATCTATATGCCGATGATTCCTGAAGCGGTAATTGGAATGCTGGCTTGTGGAAGAATTGGAGCTGTTCATTCTGTAGTTTTTGGTGGTTTCGCTCCAAATGAACTTGCCAGTAGAATAGATGATTCAAAAGCAAAAATTATTTTATCATCATCATGTGGTTATGAGCCAGGAAGAACAGTTGAATATAAACCTCTTCTAAAAAAAGCAATTGAATTAGCAAAACACAAACCGGAAAAATGTATTATCTATCAGAGAAAAGATTTTAAAGTTGATTTAGAGAAAAATGAAATTGATTGGAACGATGCAATAAAAAATGCAAAACCTGTAGAGTGTGTTGAGATGAATGCCAACGACTATGCTTATATTCTTTACACATCAGGAACAACAGGTGTTCCTAAAGGAATTGTTAGAGACATTGGTGGACATATAGTTGCACTTAAGTGGACAATGAAAAATATTTATAACATTGATCCAGATGATGTGTGGTGGTCAGCGAGTGATATTGGTTGGATAGTTGGACACTCTTATATCGTTTATGCCCCACTCTTCCATGGATGTACAACAGTACTATTTGAAGGAAAGCCTGTTGGTACACCTGATGCTGGGGTTTTCTGGAGAATTATTTCTGAACACAAAGTAAAATCACTATTCACAGCCCCTACAGCATTTCGTGCAATTAAAAAAGAAGATCCTAATGGAAATTTCTTTAAAAAATACGATTTATCAAAATTTGAATCTTTATTTCTGGCAGGAGAAAGAGCTGATCCAGATACATTAAAATGGGCAGAGAGTTTATTAAAAGTTCCAGTCATTGATCACTGGTGGCAGACAGAAACTAGTTGGGCCATTAGTGCGAATTGTGCAGGGATAGGATTAGAAAAAACAAAATACGGATCAGCATGTAAACCAGTTCCAGGTTATGATGTGCAGGTATTAAAAAGCGATGGCAAACAAGCGAAACCAAATGAAATGGGTGATGTAGTTGTGAAACTACCACTTCCTCCTGGAACTTTTCCAACACTTTGGGGTGCTGATCAAAGATATAAAGAAACTTATATGTCAAACTATCCTGGTTACTATCAAACGTATGATGCAGGACATATTGATGAAGATGGTTACGTTTGGATTATGTCGCGAACCGATGACATTATTAATGTTGCCGGTCACAGATTATCAACGGGCGCCATGGAAGAAGTTTTAGCAGAACATAAAGATGTTGCAGAATGTGCGGTCTTAGGAATTGCAGATAAATTAAAAGGACAATTACCCATTGGTTTATTAACGCTTAAAGCTGGAGTTACTAAAAAACATGAAGATATTTCAAAAGAATGTGTGCAGATGATTAGACAAAAAATTGGTCCTGTTGCAGCTTTTAAAACAGCAATTGTTATAAAAAGGCTACCTAAAACAAGGTCAGGTAAAATCCTAAGAGGAACTGTTAGAAAAATTGCCGATGGTGAAACATATAAAATGCCCGCAACTATCGATGATCCTGCTATTTTAGACGAAATTAAAGAAGATCTAAAAAAAAATAATATTTTAAAATCTTAACGGTTTACCATTAGCTTTTTCAATAAGCTTACCATCCCAAACAATTGCTTTTCCATTTACAATCGTTCCTAAAGGAAAACCTTTTACTTCATAACCATCAAATGGTGTCCAGCCACATTTACTTGCAATCCAATCGTTTTTAATAACTTTTTTCATATTCATATCCACGATGGTTAAATCAGCATCATATCCTTCTTTGATATAACCTTTGTTTTTTATTCCAAAAATTCTTACTGGGTTTTCACAAACTAATTTTATGAATTGGTTTAAGGTTAACTTATTGTTGTTGATGTGATTAAGCATAAGCGGAACTAAGGTTTGAACTCCTGGCATTCCTGATGAAGTTTGAGGATATTCTTTCTTTTTATTTTCTAAACTATGTGGAGCATGATCTGAACCTATGGTATCAACCACACTATCCTTTACAGCTTTCCAAAGTATATCTTGATGTTTCTTTTCTCTAATTGGTGGATTCATTTGAGCAAGCGATCCTAACAATTTGTAACATTGTGGAGCACTTATAGTTAAGTGTTGTGGAGTAATTTCAAAAGTGACATTCCCTTTATACCTTGATAAAAATTCTACTTCTTCTTTTGTCGTTACATGTAAAACATGAATTTTTTTCTTATAACGCTCTGCAATTTTTACTACTCTTCTTGTTGAAGACATTGCACATTCTTCATTTCTCCAAATTGGATGAGAACTAACATCGCCTTTTTTTATAAATTTTTTTCTAAGATTTAAAATTTCCTCATCTTCCGAATGAATGGCAACAACTTTAGAACTATTTGAGATGACTTTTTCGATATCTTTTTCATCTTTCACTAAAAGATTTCCTGTGGAAGATCCTGCAAATAATTTTACCCCGCAACAACCTTCGAGCTTATCTACCTTTTGCAAATCTTCCATATTTTGTGGAGTTGCACCAAAATAAAAAGCATAATTAGAAAACATTCTATTTTTGGCTAAACTAAGTTTTTTATTAAATTCAGCTTGATTAGAAGTTGGTGGATTGGTATTTGGCATCTCAAATACTGAAGTGACCCCACCTAGAACTGCTGCTTTACTTCCTGATTCTAAATCTTCAACATCTGTTGAACCAGGCTCTCTAAAATGAACTTGAGTGTCTATAATTCCAGGTAAAATTGTAAGATTGTTAGCATCCAAAACTTTTTGATTAGAGTTATCTAATTTACCAATTTCTTTTACTATTCCGTTAGATATACCTATGTCGGTTTTTTTTAATTGGCCGCCTATAAAACAGTTGCCATTTTTAATGATAAGATCAAAAGAAGAAGGCATTCTCTGGCTATTTAATATATTATAGTATGCATATTTGCAAATATGGAAATTAACGAAACTACAATTCTTGATGATAGAGGTTTTATAAAGATAAATGGCGAAGAAGCTACATCTTTTCTTCAAAACATTGTCACTAATGATATTGAAAAAATAACAGATAATTTTACATTATTTTCATCAATTTTTACTCCTCAGGGCAAATATTTATATGAATTTTTTATATTAAAATTTGAAGATGGATATTTGCTAGAATGTGAAAAAAAAATAACTTTAGAGATTATAAAGCTTTTTAATTTCTATAAACTTAGGGCAAAAGTAAATTTAATAGATGCTACTAAAAAATATACTAACATTATTATTTCTTTAGAAAAATTTAAAGAAATTACCAAATCCCAGCACGTGAAAGGTTCAACATCATCTTGTGAAAAAGGATCAACTTTATCTTGTGAAAATGAACGAATTTATGTTGACCCAAGGCATAAAGGCCTTGGAGCAAAAATAATTACAAAAATTGAAAATACTGAAAATATAATTAAAAAGCTTGATTTAAAAAAAATTGATAAAAAAAAATATTATGACATGAGTTTTAGTTTAGGAATTCCTCAAATTGATTTAAATAAATTAAAAGACAAAATCTTTGGTATTGAAAATAATTTGGATGAATTAAACGGAATAGATTTTAAAAAAGGTTGTTATGTGGGGCAAGAAAACACTTCAAGAATTAAACTAAGAAATAAACTAAGAAGAAGAATATTGCCTGTTCAAAAAATTACAGGAGAAATTTATGAAAATGATATCATTAAATATAAAGATCTCGAAATTGGAAAAATTATGATTAGTAAGCCCTATTCATTCGGGCTAATTAAAGTTGTTGATCCAGATATTAAAGAATTTAATAATATTGATTTGATTTGTGGTAATTCAAAAATAAAAATAATAAAGCCCGATTGGATTTAGCAGGAAGATTTTTATTGCTTAAATTTTTAAAATCCATTCATCTTTTTTCTCCTCGCTCAAAAAAGAAGCTTTAAATGAATTAATAATTAAAGTTTTTATATCAACGATAGAAAGATCCAGTGCGGACTGAATTTCAATCAAATTTTTGTTTAAATAACCTCCAAAATATGCTGGATCATCAGAATTTACCATCACCATTAATTTTTCATCTAGCATTTTTTTTAAATTATGTTCTTTAAGATTGTTAAAGACTTGTAATTTTATATTTGAAAGAGGACAAACTGTTAAAGGTGTTTTGTCATTACGCAACTTTTCAACTAATTTTTTATCTTGAAGACACTGAACTCCATGATCAATTCTCTTTACATTAAGAAGATTTATAGAATCCCAAATATAGTCTGGGGGGCCCTCTTCACCTGCGTGCGCAAATGTTAAAAAACCTTTTTCAATTGATTTTTCAAATAATTTTTTAAATTTTCTTGGGGGATTACCTATTTCAGATGAGTCTAATCCAACGCCAAAAATTTTATCTTTATGAACTAATGCTTGATCTAATATTTCAAATCCTGATTTTTCACTTAGATGCCTTAAGAAACACATTATAATTTTAAAACTTAGCCCAAACTCTCTATTGGCTTTTTGAAGTGCTTTGTAAATACCGTTTATAACAATTTCAAATTCAATACCTCTATTAACATGTGTTTGTGGATCAAAAAAAATCTCTGTATGAACTATATTGTCTTCTTTACATTTTAATGCGTAAGCCCAAGTTAAATCGAAAAAATCTTCTTCCTTTATTAAAACTTTTGCTCCTTCGTAATAAATTTTTAAAAAAGATTCTAGATTGCTAAAGCTGTAAGCGGCTTTAATCTCTTGAATATTTTTAAAAGGAATAGAAATATTGTTTCTCTTAGCTAATTCGAACATATGAACAGGCTCAAGAGTTCCTTCAATATGCAAATGCAATTCGGTTTTAGGAACTTTTTTTATAAATTCAACAATATTCATAATTTATTGGTGCGGTTGAGAGGATTTGAACCTCCACGACATTGCTGCCATAAACCCCTCAAGCTTACGTGTCTACCATTCCACCACAACCGCAACAGTGCGTCAGAATAAATGAATGACAACTTATCTGCAAGTTGATAGATTTTATATATGGAAATAACTGAGCTAATAAAAAAGGAAACTGATCCTATTTATCAAAAAATTTCAAAAGTTATTCCTGAAATTGAATGGGCCTTTCATGCTCCCTTGATTCATAAGATTAATAGGTTAAAAAAAGAAAAAAACGCAGTTGTGTTGGCGCATAACTACCAAACGCCAGAAATTTTTCACGCCGTAGCTGATATCGCAGCTGACTCTTTGGCACTTGCTGTTGAAGCAGAAAAAACTAATGCCGATATTATTATTCTATGTGGAGTTCATTTTATGGCAGAAACTGCAAAACTAATGAGTCCAAATAAAAAAGTTTTACTACCCGATATGGGAGCCGGATGTTCTTTGGCATCATCAATTACAGGAAAAGATGTAAGAATGCTTAAGGAAAAATATCCTGGAGTACCTGTTGTAACTTATGTAAATACTTCTGCTGAAGTTAAAGCTGAATCTGATATTTGTTGCACATCAGCAAATGCGGTTAGAGTAGTTGAATCCTTAGGATCAGATAAAGTTATATTTTTGCCGGATCAATATATGGCAAAATACGTACAATCAAAAACAAAGGTTCAAATTATATCTTGGGTTGGAACTTGTATTGTACATGAAAAATTTAGTGCTCAAGAAATTAAAGATATAAAAAAACAAAATCCTGGAATTAAAGTTCTTACTCATCCCGAGTGCCCCCCGGAAGTTATTGCGGCTTCAGATTTTACTGGCTCTACTTCAGGAATGAGTAATTATGTTAAAAAAAATCAACCAAAAAAAGTAATGTTGGTTACTGAATGTTCTATGAGCGACAATGTTCAAGTAGATAATCCAAACGTTCAGTTTATTAGACCATGCAATTTATGTCCTTATATGAAATCGATTAGCTTACCAAAAATTTTAGAATGTCTTGAGAAAGAAAATAACGAAATTCTTATACCTGAAGTAGTTATTAATAAAGCCCGAAAATCGGTTGAACGTATGGTTGCTGTAGGCCGTAGTCATTAAAACGTGATAATAAAAAAAATTGTAGAACAAGCTATGTCAGAAGATCTGAAACCTTCTGGAGATATCACTACAAAACTCATTAAAAAAAATGCAAAAATTAAAGTTAAAATTATTTCAAATGAAAATTGTGTAGTTGGTGGTTTAAATTTTGCAAAGGAAGCTTTTAAATATTCAGATAAAAAAATTGTTTTTAAAACAAAAATTAAGGACGGAAAGAAGATAAAAAAAGGCAAAGTTATTGTATCAATATATGGAAAACCTAAAGCAATTTTAAAAAGTGAAAGAGTGGCTCTCAATTTTTTAAGTCTTATCTCTGGTGTAGCAACAACAACGAGAAAGTTCGTAGACAAAGTTAAAGGAAAAAATTGTAAAATTTGTTGTACAAGAAAAACAGCTCCTAATTTAAGATCAATACAAAAATATGGCGTTAAGTTAGGTGGAGGACTTAATCATCGGTTTAACCTAAGTGATGAAATTTTAATAAAAGATAATCATATCGCTATAGAAGGAAATATTCGAAAATTAGTTAAAAAGGCCATAAAAAATAAAAGAGGAAAAATAATTACTGTAGAAATAGATAATCTTAATCAGTTTAAAAAAATTATAGGTTTAAAATTTGATAGAATTTTGTTTGATAATATGAATCTGAAAAATCTTAGAAAAGGAGTTAAACTTGCAAAAAAAATATATGAAACAGAAGCTTCTGGCGGAGTTAATTTAAAAAATGTAAGAAAAATTGCTTCAACCGGAATTAAAAGAATATCAGTTGGGCAAATTACTCATAGTGCCCCAGCAATAAATTTCAATTTAGAAGTTTAATAAATTATTTTTTTTTTAAATAAGCTTGAGCAGCAGACAATCGCGCTATTGGAACTCTGTAAGGAGAACAAGAAACATAATTTAGTTTAGCTTTTTCACAAAATTCAACACTTGCAGGATCACCTCCGTGTTCCCCGCAAATACCTAATTTAAGCGTTTTCTTTTGTTTTCTTCCTCGTTCTGTAGCAATATTAATTAATTCTCCAACTCCTTTATCATCAATGCTTACAAAGGGGTCTTTATTAAAAATTTTATTTTCTACATAATCATTTAAAAATTTTCCTGAATCATCTCTACTAATTCCAAAAGTTGTTTGGGTTAAATCATTAGTTCCAAAACTAAAAAAATCTGCGTATTTTGCTATATCATTTGCCCTTAATGCAGCTCTTGGTAATTCAATCATTGTACCTACAAAATATTTTATTTTTATTGAATTTGCTTTTTGAAATTTTTCAGCAATTTTATCAACTAAACTTCTAAGTATTTTTATCTCTGCTGCTGTTGAAACAAGAGGTATCATAATCTCAGGTATAACTAATTTTATTTTTTGTTTTTTACACTCTGCTAGAGCCTCAAAAATTGCTTGGCATTGCATCTGATAAATTTCAGGAAAAGAAATACCAAGTCTACATCCTCTATGTCCTAACATGGGATTTTGTTCGTGAAGTTCTATAATTCTTGATTTAATATCGTGATGACTAATATTTAACTCTTTAGCTATATCATCAATATCTTTATCAGTTTTTGGCAAAAACTCATGTAATGGTGGATCCAAAAGTCTCACAGTTACAGGTAGCCCATTCATAATTTTAAAAATTTCGAAGAAATCACTTTTCTGATACGGAAGTATCTTTGTTAAGGCTTTTTCTCGATCTTCTGGTGTTTTAGAAAGTATCATTTGTCTTACCGAAATAATTCTCTCTTCATCAAAAAACATGTGTTCTGTCCTACATAAACCTATACCTTCCGCTCCAAAATCTCTTGCAGTTTTGGTGTCTGTGGGTGTTTCAGCATTAGTTCTTACTTTTAACTTTCTATATTTATCTGCCCAACTCATTAATGTCGAAAAATCACCTGAAATATCTGGTTTAACTGTTGGAACTTTACCCAACATTACTTTTCCGCTTCCTCCGTCGATAGTGATGACCTCTCCTTCTTTAACTTCAAAATTTCCTGATTTAAATAGTTTGTTTTCGTAATCAACTTTAATTGCACTTGAACCTGAAACACACGGTTTACCCATACCTCTAGCAACTACAGCTGCGTGGCTAGTCATTCCTCCTCTTGCTGTAAGAATACCTTTTGCTGCATGCATTCCATTTATATCTTCTGGAGAAGTTTCAATTCTAACCAAAATTGTATCTTGCATTTGTTCTTTTAATCTTTCTGCTTCATCTGCTGAAAAAGTAACTTTTCCACTAGCAGCTCCTGGAGATGCAGGCAAACCAGATGCTATTATTTTTTTTTCCGCTTTTTCATCTAGTGTTGGATGTAATAAAGTATCTAGCGTATTTGGATCTACCCTTAAAATGGCTTCCTTATTAGTAATTAATTTTTCTTTTACCATATCAACCGCAATTTTTATTGCTGCCTTTGCGGTTCTTTTTCCTGATCTTGTTTGTAACATCCACAATTTATTATTTTCAACCGTAAATTCTATATCCTGCATATCTTTATATTTATTCTCTAATTGTTTAAAAATTTTTTTTAACTGCTGAAAAATTTTTGGCATCGATTTATTCATTGTAAGAATATTTTGAGGTGTTCTTATACCAGCTACCACATCTTCACCTTGTGCATTAAGTAGATACTCTCCAAATAATTTTTTTTCTCCTGTTGAAGGATTTCTTGTGAAGGCAACGCCCGTAGCACAATTTTCACCCATATTTCCAAATACCATAGCTTGCACATTCACAGCTGTACCCCAATGGTCGGGAATATAATTTATCTTTCTATATGTTCTTGCTCTTTTACTATTCCAAGATAAAAAGACAGCACTAATTGCTCCCCATAACTGTTCATTTACATCTTGCGGAAAATTCTTTTTTGTTTTTTGTTTGATTACATCTTTAAAATTATTAATCAAACCATCCCAATCATTCTCATCAAGTTCAGTGTCTTGAATAACTCCTTTTGTGTGTTTGTAATTTTCAATTAATTCCTCAAATAAATACGATTCAACCCCAAGAACTACATTGCTATACATCTGAATAAATCTTCTATAGCTATCTTTTGCAAATCTTCCATTAGAAGTATTGTTCTTAAGAGCAATAACAGTCTTATCGTTTAGACCCAAATTCAAAATTGTATCCATCATTCCTGGCATTGATACTCTTGATCCAGATCTTACTGAAACTAAAAGGGGATTTAGTGTACCTCCAAATTTTTTTTTTGTAATTTTCTCAATAATAGCTATTTCTTTTTTTGTTTGTTGAACAATTTTTTTTGGTATTTTTTTATTATTTTTATAAAAATAATCACAAATTGTTGTTGAGATAGTAAGGCCTGGTGGCACTGGCAAACCTAATTTAGCCATTTGAGCTAAATTTGCTCCCTTGCCTCCAAGAATATTCTTTTCTTTTGGATTTCCTTGAGTTTGAAAATTGTTAAATCTATAAATTAACTTTACCACTTAAATACCTTCTATTTTTGAAAAATCTATAAAGTTATTATACGTCTTACAAAACATTTGCAACAATTCTAAGCGATTTTTTTTTATATCTGAATTATCATCATTTACAACCACATTATCAAAAAAATTGTCTGTTATTAATTTGGTGTCAGCTAATATTTTTAGTGTTTCGTCATAATTTCCTTTTTCTTTTGAAGTTGAAAAATATTTTCGTATATCGTTTATTTTTTTATATAAATTTTCTTCTTCTTCTTTTTTAAACAAGGAAGATTCTGGCATTCCAGAAAGATTTTTTTTATCATTTTTTAACTCATCATCAATAATATTTGAAACTCTTTTATATGTTCCAATAATATTTTTATATATATCGCTATTAATATTTTTATTAAAAGCTTGACATTTTTTATTAAATTCTAAAAAATCGTCACTAAAGTGTGAGCTGCTAACTGCTTCTATTATGTCATTTCTTATTTTTTTTTCTTTCATTAAATTTTTAATTCTTTCTTTCAAAAAATATAAAATATCTTTTACAACATTATTGTTAGTAAATTTTACGCCTTGTTCTCCATAAACGTTAACAGAATAGTTAATTAAATCTTTTAATTTAATAGTTAATTTATTTTCTAGTATTATTCGCAACAACCCAATCGCTGTTCTTCTTAAAGCAAAAGGATCTTTTGAGCTGCTCGGTTTTTCATCTATGCCAAAGAAACCAACTAGTACATCAATTTTATCAATTATGGCTACCGCTGCGCCAATTTTATTTTTTGGAACCTGACTATTTATTCCTACAGGGAGATAGTGATCGCTGATCGCAGTAGCAACATCACTTTCAAACCCCTGTTCAATTGCGAAATATTTTCCCATGATACCTTGCAATTCAGGGAACTCTCCTACTAAATCTGATACTAAATCTGATTTACAAATTGATGCAGCTATTTCTATTTTTTCTTTACTTAAGTTTAGTTGACTAGAAATTATAGGAGCTATCTTTCTCAATCTTTGAGTCCTGTCATAAAATGTTCCTAGTTTTTTAAAATAAAATAAGTTTTTTAATTTACTTACTTGTTTTACTAAGCTTTGAGTTTTATTTTTTTCCCAAAAAAAACTTGCATCTGATAATCTTGCTTCGATTACTCTTTGATTTCCTTTTTTGATATAACCTTTTATGTCCGCTAAATTAGCAACTAATAAGAACAAATTTGTTAATTTATCGCTTTCATCAAAAAGAGGAAAATATTTTTGATGTTGTTGCATTGTAACGATTAAAATTTCTTGAGGAATCTTTAAGTATATTTCATTAAACTTTCCCATAATAACATTAGGTCTTTCGACTAAATTAACAACCTCTTCTATTAATTTTTCATCAAATTTATTTTTTAATTTTTTTGAAACACAGATACTATTCATCTTTTTAACTATTATATTTTTTCGTTTTTCTTGATCCAAAATAATATTTTGTGACTCAAGAATATTTAAGTATGAATTAAAATCAGAAACTTTTTTTAATTTGTCTTCAGAAATACTATCTATAATTGTTAGATTGCCGCTCTTAATGTGAAAAAAATTAAAATTTATTACTTTATTGTTAAATATAGCAATAATAGATCTTAATGGCCTGCCCCAATTTAAATCATAATTTGACCATCTCATTGATTTTTTCCATGTGTACAAATGAAGAGTTTCTGGAACTATTAACTGTAATTCTTTTGAAACATCTATAATTTTTGGTTTGATGTTTGCAAAATAAAATTCTCCCTTTTCAATATTTTTTCTGTAAATATCAGACTTATTTAAATTATTTGATTTTATAAAACCTTCTAAAGCTTCATTTGGTGCATTAGCTCTTGGACCTTTTATAACTTTTTGTTTTTGCTCTAATTTTTCAGAAATGCCATCTATGGTGAAAACGAGTCTTTTAGGAGTTGAAAAGGATTTACTTTGCTTAAAATTAATTTCTTTTTTTTTTAATTTATCTTCCAACAATTGTTTAATTTTTTCTCTGGCATCTATTTGAAGTTTTGCTGGAATTTCTTCGCTAAATAGCTCTATAAATAGCTCAGCCATTTTTATTTTTGACTTTCCAACCAGCTTTTTCCTGAGCCCTTGGCTAATTCTCTTATTCTAGAAATATACTCAGTTCTTTGAGCAACTCCAATAACGCCCCTAGCATCTAACAAATTAAATATATGACTCGCTTTTAAGCACTGATCGTAAGCAGGTAATGGAAGTTTTTTTTCTAACAAAAATTTGCATTCCAATTCTGCAATCTCAAAATTTTTTAACAAATGTTCTATATTAGCAAATTCAAAATTATATGCGGAATACTCTTTTTCAGCCTGATGAAAAATTTCTTGATATTTTATACCATCATTATTCCATATAAGATCAAACACGTTATCCTTGCCTTGTGTAAACATGCATATTCTTTCTAATCCATAGGTGAGCTCAACAGAAACTGGCTTACACTCAATTCCTGCCATCTGTTGAAAATAAGTAAATTGAGTAATTTCCATACCATCACACCATACTTCCCAGCCTCGGCCTGCTGCTCCCAATGTAGGGCTTTCCCAGTCATCTTCAACAAACCTAATATCATGTTCTTTATAATTTATTCCAATCTTAGATAAGCTTTTTAAAAAAAATTTTTTTAATTTCTTCGGGAGATGGTTTAATTATTACTTGGAATTGATAGTAATGTTGCAATCGGTTTGGGTTTTTTCCATATCTTCCATCAGTAGGTCGCCTTGATGGTTGAACGTATGCTGCTTTCCAAGATTTTGATCCTAGCGAACGTAGTGTAGTAGCAGGATGAAATGTACCCGCCCCAACTTCCATGTCATAAGGTTGTAGTATAACACATCCATAATTTCCCCAGAATTTTTGTAAATTTAATATTGTTTCTTGAAAATTTACAGGAGTTGGCTTACCTTTTTTCTTTTTTAAATTTATTTTTTTAGGCATTTATAAACCAAATTTTTGCCATTGAGCTCTTTCCTCTAAAATATTTGCAATGTTATCAACTTGACGATCTAGAGATGTTGATAATTTTTTAGCTAAAAAACTTTTTGGTTTATCAAGTTTTTTAATAATTATGTCTTCTCCAAATTTTTCTCTTAAAATTTGCTCCGCATTACCAATTCCATCTATTAAACCTAGCTTTAAAGAAGTAGATCCTGACCAAAACTCCCCTGTAAAAGTGTTATTTTTTTCAGTATCTATAAGCTTTGAACCTCTGCTTTCTTTAACAACATTAATGAAATCTGAGTGTAGTTCTAATTGTATCTTTTTTAGTCTTTCTATATCTTCTTCTTTTTCCTCTTTAAAAGGGTCAAGAGTGCTTTTGTTTTTGCCTGCAGTATATACTCTTCTTTCTATTCCAATTTTTTTTATAGCATCCTGAAATCCAAAAGAAGCACTAATTACGCCTATTGAACCTACAATAGAACTTGAATTTGCATAAATTTCATTTCCTGCACATGCAATAAGATATCCTCCTGAAGCCGCCACATCTTCAGCAAAAACTAACACTTTTTTATTATTTTTTTTTGCCATTTTTTTTATATAACTATAAATTAAATGCGATTGGACTGGTGATCCGCCAGGCGAGTTAATAGATATAGCAATCGCTAAAGCTTTCTTAATTGCAAATGCCTTATCAATAATTTCTTGTTGGCTTGCAAAGTTTATTCCTTGTCTGAATCTACCTACTGACCCAATAATCCCTGATAATCTAATATGGGGTACTATTTTTTTCTTTTTAAAAATTTTAAAAATTGAAAACATGAATGATATATATTCTAATTACCATAGTTTTTAGATTCTTTTAAATTTTAAGTAAAGTTATAAAGCTACCTTAGGTTGTAATTTTTTGGGTGCGTCACTAGTGATCTAAAAGAGTTTTTTTTAATATAAAATAAAAGCTATAATTGCTTCATGGGATCAGTAATTCCTTTAAAAAAAGAAATAAATAATTCCTATTTAAGGTTAAAGAATCTTGTTGGAAGTAAATTAGACGATGTCAGCCAGCAAATTAGATATAAGCTCGCTAGTGAAATAAACCTAATTCACAAAATGACGGACTACCATGTTAAATCCGGAGGAAAAAGAATCAGACCTTTATTAACATTAGCCTCAGCAAAATTGTGTGGGTATAAAAATGGAAATAGAGACATAAACTTAGCCGCATGTATAGAGCTAATTCATAATGCAACTTTATTACACGACGATGTAATTGATAATAGTAATCTAAGAAGAGGAGTTAAAACTGCAAATTCAATTTGGGGAAATCAATCTTCTATTCTAGTTGGAGATTATCTTTTTAGCCGTTGTTTTGAAATGATGGTAGAAGATGGATCACAAGAAATATTAAAATTATTATCTTCAACCTCATCAAGAATAGCTCAGGGAGAAGTTTTGCAATTAGAAAAAAAGGGAGAGGTAGATCTTTTAGAAGAAACATATTTTAATATCATTAATATGAAAACAGCAGCTTTATTTTCTGCAGCTACCAGGGTCGGAGCATGTTTGGGAGATAGAAGTAAAAAAGAAAAAGATGCTTTAGAATCTTATGGAAAAAATCTTGGTTTGGCATTTCAAATAGCTGATGATGCTCTAGATTACTTTTCAATAAAAACAATCTTTGGAAAAGAAATTGGTAAAGATTTTTATGAAGGAAAAACTACATTGCCTTTAATTATAATCTATCAAAGAGCCAATAATGAAGAAAGAAATTTTCTTAAAGGAATATTTAAAAAAAAAAAAAGAAACGAAGAAGATTTCAGTGAGACTTTAGCGTTAATAAATAAATATAAAGCCGTTCAAGCAAGTTTTAAAAGAGCAGAATATTTTGTTAATGTTGCTTATGATGCTCTTGGGATATTTCAAAACAGTGAAGAAAAAACAGTTTTACAAAATTTAACTGAATTTAGTCTTAATAGATCTTTTTAAGGATAAAGTATTTCTTTTTTCCAAGTATTCGAAATTTTACTATATTTAAGTCTTTCGTGAATTCTAAATTGATCTCCTAACCAAAATTCAATCAAAGATGGACATAAACACCATCCAGACCAATGTTTGGGTCTAGGTACATTGTTTTTATCTTTATATTTGTTTTTTAGTTCAGTAATTTTTTTTAAAAATTCTTCTCTTTTATTCATAACTTTTGATTGATCTGAAGCCCAAGCTCCAATTTTACTTTCATAAGGCCTGCTAGCAAAATAAGAATCTGCGTCTTCGTTGCTTACCTGAATAATGTTTCCTGAAATCCTAACTTGTCTCTGAAGACTCTTCCAGTGAAAACACATAGACGCTTTAGGAATTTTTTTTAGATCATGGCTTTTTGGACTGTTCATATTAGTATAAAAAACGAATCCCTCTTGTTTTAACTCCTTTAAAAGGATCATTCTTACGCTGGGTTCGTTATTTTTGTTTACCGTTGCCAAAGAAAAGGCATTTGGATCATTAATCTCTTTTTTTTCAGCTTCCGACATCCATATTCTAAATAATTCCAAAGGATCGCCTAAATCCATAAAACAAGAGTTTAAACCTAATGAGTTTTTTTGATTCATAAAATAGTCAAAATATTCTATATAATATAATCTAATGTCATTTAATACATTTGGAAAGATATTTCGTTTTACTACATGGGGAGAATCTCATGGTCCCGCTATAGGGTGCATTGTAGATGGTTGTCCACCCAACATTTCTTTATCTGAAAAAGACATACAAATAGATATGGATCGTAGAAGACCTGGAAAATCTAAATTCACATCACAAAGAAAAGAGTCAGACAAAGTAGAAATATTGTCAGGAGTTTTTCAAGGAAAAACAACAGGAACACCTATCTCAATGATTATTTATAATGAAGATGCAAGATCTAGAGATTATGAAACTATAAAAAATAAATTTAGACCTGGTCATGCTGACTACACTTATTTTTTAAAATATGGAATAAGAGATTATCGTGGAGGAGGTAGACAGTCTGCTAGAGAAACAGCTTCAAGAGTAGCGGCAGGATCAATTGCAAAAATTGTCCTTAATAAATTAATTGGAAAAAAATTTAAAATTACTGGCGCTGTAATACAATTAGGAATTTTAGGTTGTAATAAAAAAAACTGGAATGAAAAAGAAATAAGAAAAAATCCATTTTTTTGCCCAGATAAAAAATCTGTGGATTTATGGGAAAAATATTTATTAGCCGTGAGAAAGGCTGGTTCTTCTTGTGGTGCTATAATTGAATTGAGAGCGTCAGGAATCCCTGTAGGCTTAGGAGCTCCTATTTACTCTAAATTAGATGCAGATCTAGCAAGTGCTTTGATGAGCATTAATGCTGTTAAAGGAGTAAATATTGGTTCCGGTATGAGTTCTGCTTTTTTAAGTGGAGAAGATAACTCTGATGAAATTGAAAGTACTTTAGGGAAAGCAAAATTTGCATCAAATAACGCTGGAGGAATATTGGGTGGAATATCTTCAGGTCAAGAAATTATAGTTTCTTTTGCAGTAAAACCAACCTCTTCAATTTTAAAAAGTAGAAAAACTATCGATAAAAAAGGAAGAAACACAAATATTTCTGTAAAAGGTAGACATGATCCATGTGTTGGCATTAGAGCTGTTCCAATTGGTGAAGCAATGATGTCGTGTGTAATATTAGACCACTATCTATTAAATCGAGCTCAGTGCAGTTAAGAATTTAGAATTATAAATTAAATAAATTTTTTATTTTTTGGTATTAATATATTTGATTTTAATGCATCAATAGCTTTTTGTTCAATAGCTTTAGCGTCTAATCCTGCTATTTTATACATTTGTTCTGGAGTATCGTGATCAATAAATTGATCAGGTAAAACCATAGATCTTATTTTTAATCCTCTATCGAAAATGCCTTTTTCTGATAACATTTGAAAAACGTGAGAACCAAAACCTCCTATCGAACCTTCTTCAATAGTTATTAAAGCTTCATGATTTAAACAAAGATCTATAATTAATTTTTGATCAAGTGGTTTCGCAAATCTCGCATCTATTACTGAAGTAGAAATTCCTTTTACATCTAGCTCTTTCGCTGCTTTTAAGCATTCAGATAATCTTGCTCCAAAATTCAGTATGGCTACTTTTTTTCCTTCTTTAACAATTTTTCCTTTTCCTATAGTTAATATTTCGTTTATATCAGGTAGTTCAATACCTATCCCATATCCTCTAGGATACCTGAACGCAGATGGCCCATCATTTATATTTACTGAGGTATTTATCATTCGAACAAGTTCAGCTTCATTGCTGGCAGCCATAACAATAAAATTAGGTAATGTAGTTAAATAAGTAATATCAAAAGCACCTGCGTGAGTTGGCCCATCCGCACCTACCAAGCCAGCTCTATCAATTGCAAATCGAACTGGTAAATTTTGTATGGCAACATCATGTACAACTTGGTCGTAGGCTCTTTGAAGAAAAGTGGAATAAATAGCTGCAAAGGGTTTATATCCTTCTGTTGCTAAACCAGCAGCAAATGTCACAGCATGTTGTTCTGCAATACCCACGTCAAACATTCTATCAGGAAATTTTTTTCCAAAAATATCCATACCAGTTCCTGAAGGCATTGCTCCTGTTATTCCTACAATCTTAGTATCATTTTCAGCATGTTTAATTAGAGTATTTGCAAAAACTTTTGTATAAGACAAAGTGCTGACCTTAGGTTTAGTTTGTTCGCCAGTTACAA
>CACFOC010000003.1 GCA_902567945.1 uncultured Pelagibacteraceae bacterium
ATGCTGATCACATTATTGATTTGGGGCCTGAAGCTGGAATCGATGGAGGTAATGTAGTTGCACAAGGGGAAATTAAAACAATAATGAGCAATAAAGATAGCATTACAGGAAATTATTTATCTAGAAAAAAAACTATACCAATACCAAACAAAAGAAGATCTGCTAAAAATGGTAGATTTTTAGAAATTTTAGGTGCTACGGGAAATAATTTAAAAAATATAAATCTTAAAGTTCCTTTAGGAACTTTTACTTGCATTACTGGTGTATCAGGGAGTGGAAAATCAACTCTTATAATAAATACTTTGTACAACGCTTTAAACTTAATACTTAACAACAACAAATCAAGAAAATTGCCCATGCCATTTAAAAACTATAAAGGTGTAGAACAAATTGATAAGATTATCGATATTGATCAATCTCCGATCGGTAGAACACCAAGATCAAACCCAGCAACATACACAGGCGCATTTGGTCCAATAAGAGATTGGTTTGCTAACTTACCAGATTCTAAAGCAAGAGGTTATAAAGTTGGAAGATTTTCATTTAATGTTAAAGGTGGAAGATGTGAGTCTTGCGAAGGTGATGGAGTAATTACTTATGAAATGCACTTCCTGCCAGATGTTTATATTGCTTGTGATGTTTGTAAGGGAAGCAGGTACAATCGCGAAACTTTGGAAATAAAATTTAAAAATAAAAATATTGCTGATGTATTAAACATGACTGTTGATGAAGGATGTGATTTTTTTGTAAATATACCTGCAGTAAGATCCAAGTTACTTACTCTAAAAAAAGTAGGTTTAGGTTATATAAAAATAGGACAACAGGCTACCACGTTATCAGGGGGAGAGGCTCAAAGAATAAAATTGGCCAAGGAATTATCAAAAAGATCTACAGGCAGAACTATGTATATTCTTGATGAACCAACTACTGGTTTACACGCTCATGACATAAAAAAGTTATTAGAAATTCTTCAAACTTTCGTTACGCAAGGAAATACTGTTGTTGTTATAGAACATAATTTAGATGTGATCAAAACTGCAGATTGGATAGTTGATATGGGCCCAGATGGAGGTGTAAATGGAGGGCAAATTATAGCTGAAGGAAGTCCTGAAAAAATTAAAGAATTAAACACAAGCTATACTGGAAACTTTTTAAAGAATATTATTAACAATAAACTTAAAAAAACAGCTTAGTTTTATTAAAAAAAAATGGTATAATTAAACATGGTCACAATATTACAATCATTGCCTAAAACTATACATCTTTCAATAGTACTGGCAGTTTTGCTGTTTTTGGGTTTATTTTTTGGAGGTGGAGATTTTGCTTTTGATCAACTTTTCTGGAGTTGGTTATTTAGATATTTCCACGTTTTAGCTGGCGTTATGTGGATAGGACTACTCTGGTACCTAAATTTTGTTCAAATACCTAGTATGCCAAAAATTCCAGATGATCAAAAACCCGCGATTGGAAAAGTAATAGCACCAGCTGTTTTATTTTGGTTTAGATGGGCTGCTCTAGCTACTATAGTGACAGGATTAATTGTTGCTTACTTAAATGGTTACGTCCACCAAGCAATGGCTTTAGGAATAGGGAGCGGTGGAGGCAAAAATACAGCGATTGGAATAGGAATGTGGCTAGGTTTAATAATGGCTTTTAATGTTTGGTTTATTATCTGGCCAAATCAAAAAAAGGCGCTCGGAATTGTTGAGTGTTCTCCAGAAGAAAAACCTAAAGCTGCTAAAACTGCAATGCTTACATCTAGAATAAATACTCTCTTATCATTACCAATGTTGTTATCAATGGTAATGGCTCAAAACTTATACTAAATATTATCTTTGTTATCCTCTTTTAAAACAGTTTTGGAGTTAACGTTTGTATAATTTAATATCGGCGTAGCAACAAATATTGAAGAATAAGTTCCAATAATCACACCCACTATCATTGCAAAAGAAAATCCTTTTAGTATTGCTCCACCAAAAATATAAATTGAGAATAAAGCTAATAAAGTTGTAACCGAAGTAATTAAAGTTCTAGATAAAGTTTCTTTAGTAGAAGTATTAGAAATATCAGATATAGATATCTTTGTATATTTTTTTAAATTTTCTCTAATTCTATCAAATATAACAACTGTATCATTCATTGAATAACCAACTATAGTTAAAATTGCTGCTACAATTGATAAATTTATTTCATATGATAGGAAGGAGAAAATTCCTACTGTTATAATAACATCATGAATTATTGCTGCAATAGCTGCTAAACTAAATTGCCACTCAAATCTTATCCAAATATAAATTAGCATAGCCGCAAGAGATAAACATATGGCTAATAATCCAGAATTTAGCAGTTCATTACTTACTTTAGGACCAACATTTTCCACTCTCCTAAAATTTATGCTAGCTCCTAAATCATCAGATAAATTTTTCTTTATAGTGCTTATAAAATTGCTATTTTCGGATTCCATTTTTTCAATTTTTATTAAGAAATCATTTTTTTTTCCGAATTTTTTGACATTAACATCACCTAAATTCATTTTCATAAGCGACTGCCTTATCTCACCAATTTTAATTATTGGATTTTCTAATCTAAGCTCAATTAATGTTCCTCCTTTGAAATCTACACCCAAATTTAAACCTTTAAAGATTAAAATAAAAACAGAAAAAATTATTAATAAAATAGATAAAATATTAAATCTTTTATAATAACTAGTAAACTTTATATTCTCTAAAAACTTTTTGATCATAAGCTAACTTTATTTTCTTTATTATTTTTAACATAGAGTGATGAAAGATGACGTGCAAAAAAGTAGGCTGAGAATAATGTTGTTAAAATACCAATACCTAAAGTAACAGCAAAACCTTTGACAGGACCTGATCCTAATATATATAAAATTGCTGCTGATATTAATGTGGTAATATTTGCATCAACAACAGCTGATTGTGCATTTTTGTATCCCATATCAAAGGCATAAATAGAAGATTTTTCTGTTTTCATTTCTTCCTTAATTCTTTCAAAAATTAATACATTTGCATCAACGGCCATTCCGACAGTTAATATAATTCCAGCTATACCTGGCAATGTTAATGTGGCTTCTAATAAAGTTAAAATTCCTAATAGTAATAATAAATTAATTATTAGTGCCGCGTTAGCAATTAGGCCCAAAAATTTATATTTAAAGATCATATAAGCAACTACTAAAAGAAAACCAATTAATAATGAGAATGCCCCAGCATTAATTGAATCTTCTCCCAAATCTGGACCGACAGTTCTTTCTTCAACAATTTTTAATGGAGCTGGTAAAGATCCTGACCTTAAAAGAAGAGCTAAATCACCTGCTGACTGAATATCAAAATTTCCAGAAATTTGACCATTACCTCCTATGATAGGCTCTCTAATTTCTGGAGCGCTGACTATTTTACCATCTAAAATTATCGCCAGTCTTTTACCAACATTGTTTGTGGTTACTCTTGCAAATTTTTTAGTACCACTCCTATCCAAAGAAAAACTAACCACTGTTTCATTATTGATATTGTTAAATGAGGGTCGTGCATTCTCTAAATTATCTCCACTTAAAATTATCCTTTTATTAACTCTTAACTGATCATTACTATTCTCGTAAAATAAAAGTTCGGTTCCAAAATTATCTTCTTCATCGGAAACTAGTCTGAAAGATAAATTTGCTGTTTTGCCTAATAAATTTTTAATGCGATTAGGATCGTCTAATCCAGGAAGTTCAATTAAGATTCTATCATTTCCTCTTCTAATAATAGTAGGATCTTTGGTACCTACTTCGTCAATTCGTCTCCTGACAATTTCTAAAGAACTTTCTAAAGTTGAATTTTTAATTTCAATAATTCCAAATTTTGTATATTTAAATTCTGCTAAATCATCTAATATATTTAATTCCATCTCAAATGCAGAATATTGATCTATATACGAATTAATGCGATTTTCCTTGTTAAATAAAAAATTTTCTAAATTTGATACTTCTTCTCTTTTTAAGTTAAAAGTAATAGCATCATTTCTAATTCTTAAATTTTTATATTGAATATTATTTTCTTTTAAATCCTTTCTTAAAAATATGAGTTTATTTTGAAGTTTTTCTTTTATTACTGGTTCAGAATCAACTTCTAATAATAAATATGATCCTCCCTGTAAATCAAGACCAAGATTTATTTTTTTACTTAGGATTAAATTGTCATCATTGTTAATAAAATTAACTAATGAAAAAAATGATAATAATAAAATCGTTGTATATATTATAGCTATTTTTAGTTTTGAAAAATATAACACAAAATATAACTATTTTTTGCTTGGAGATTTATTAACTAGTCCTTGTATTGTCGATTGAACGACTTGAACTGTAACATTTTCAGAGATTGACAAATCTATTTTATCATCTCCCAGAACTCTTTCAACTGTCCCAACAATTCCCCCGGAAGTGATAACTTCGTCGCCCCTTTTTAAAGCTGCAACCATAATTTTATGATCTTTTATTTTTTTCTGTTGGGGTCTTATTAAAAAGAAATAAAAAATAACAAATATTAATATTAGTGGTATAAATTGAGCAAATCCTGATCCAGACATAATATCTCCTAAATTTGTACTATGATTATACTAAATAAAAAAAATAAACAATATGAATTATATGATCTCTTTATGACCATTCATATAAGGTCTTAAAACTTCTGGTATTAGTATAGATCCATTTTTTTGTTGGTAATTTTCCATAATTGCTATTAATGTTCTGCCTACTGCTAATCCACTACCATTTAATGTTCCCAAAAATATTGTTTCATTTTTCTCGTTTTTATACCTTGCTTTCATACGTCTAGCTTGAAAAGTGCCACAAGAAGAGCAGCTTGAAATTTCCCTGTATTTATTTTCAAATGGTAACCACACTTCAATATCAAAAGTCTTTTCAGCACTAAAACCCATATCACCAGTAGATAGTACTATTTTTCTATATGGCAACTTTAACAAATCTAAAATTTTAGTTGCACAGTTAGTCATTCTATCAAGTTCTTTTAAGCATTCCTTTGGTTCTATAATGCTCACCAATTCAACTTTATAAAATTGGTGTTGTCTAATCATGCCTTTTGTATCTTTTCCATAGCTGCCTGCTTCTTTTCTAAAACATGCGGTAGAAGCAACTAGTCTTAATGGAAGATCTTTCTTTTTAAATATTTTATCTTTAGCCATATTGGTTAAGATTACTTCTGCTGTAGGAATTAAAAATTTTCTATCTTCGTTTTCTAACATCAATTCATATTGATCATTTTCAAACTTAGGTAATTGTCCTGTGCCAAACATAGTTGTGTCTGAAGCTATTAAAGGTGGAGAAATTTCTTTATAACCATTAAGTTTAATATGTGTATCTAACATAAAATTTGAAATTGCTCTTTCAAGCATTGCAAGCTTATCTTTAACAAAAACAAATCTAGATCCTGAGGTTTTTGATGCAGTTTCAAAATCTAACATATCCAATGATTCTCCCAATTGAATATGCGATTTTACTTTAAAATCAAAATTAGTAATTTTTCCAGATTTAAGAATTTCAATATTAGAATTTTCATCTTTTCCGACCGGAACATCATCTAAAGGTATATTTGGAATATTGCCTAATAAACTGTTGAGATTCTTTTGAGAAGAAGATTGTTTAGAAATTATATCTTCAATTTTCTTAGACAAAATTTTGGATTTTTCAAAATTTTTAGTATCTTTAGTTTTTGAAATTAATTTTTTCTCTTGTTCAAGTGCTTCTTTTTTTTGGATTAATTCCCTATTTTCTTTATCTAATAAAATGACTTTATCTAAATCTATAACATTATTTCTTACAGATAATTTTTTCCTATAAAAATCCAAATTTTTTCTAATTTCTTTTATATCAAGCATCAGTTTTCTTTTTCTTTTCAATCATTTTCACAGATAATATAGATAATTCATACAAAATTAACAAAGGTATTCCTAACCCAATTTGTGTTATTGGATCTGGTGGAGTTATTAGAGCAGCAACCGCAAATATAATTACAATCACATATTTTCTTCTTTCTTTTAAATAAATAGAATCAATAAAACCTGCCCTTGCTAAAAGACTCAATAAAACAGGTAATTGGAAACTAATTCCGAAAGCAAAAATAAGCCTCATAATCAAGGACAAGTATTCATTTACTTTTGCTTCTAATTGAATAGGTAAACCTCCTATTTCACCTCCGGTTTCAAATGTGAGAAAAAATTTAATTGCTAATGGCATTACTAAATAATAAACAAGCATTCCTCCTAATAAAAAAAGAACTGGTGTGGCTACTAAGTATGGTAATAAAGCTTTTTTTTCATCTTTGTATAAACCCGGAGCAATAAATTTCCATATTTGGGTTAAAATAATAGGACAAGTTATAAAAAAAGATGTAAAAAACGCAACTTTGAGATATGCAATAAATGTTTCGTGCAGAGCAGTATAAATAAGTCTTCTATTTATCTCATCATTCTTTACTGCATTAGCATAGGGTTCAACTAAAAAATTATAAATATTTTCTGCAAAAAAATAAGAAATTAAAAAAAAAATAAAAAGATATATTATAGATTTTACTAATCTGCTTCTTAACTCGGTAAGATGACTAGTAAAAGTAGTATGCTTATTTTTTTCATCTTTCATTTTTTTTATTATTATTGTCCTTTTTTAAATAATCATCATTAATAGAAAATTCTTTTTCAACAGAATCTTCAATATTAGAAACATCTTTTTGAATTTCATTAAAATATTTTTTTACTGATCCAATCCAATTTCCGATCTTTCTCAATATAATAGGAAAATCTTTGGGACCAATAATTAGGATCGCTAGAATTACTATGACGAGTATCTCAGACCATCCAATTTGTGGCATTGTAGACTATTTTTTCTCAGAACTTTTATCTTCGCTTGATGATTCTTCAGATGATATGTTCGAATTATTTTGATCAGGACTATCAGGGCTATCTGACATTCCTTTTTTAAAGCTTTTAATTCCCTTGGCTACGTCGCCCATTAAAGAAGATATCTTACCTCTTCCAAAAAGAAGCACTACCAATACTACTACTATTGCTATTTGCCAAAAGCCGATACTCATACGTTTACTATATACAATTTTATTACTTTATTAAAGATATCTTTTATTCTTCTTCAGATTTTAACGAACGGTTTAATAAATCATCAATATTAGAATAAATGTTCTCTTTTTTTTTATTGGTATCTGGTTTTTCATCACTCTCATTAAAAAACTTACTAGTTCCAAAAATGCTTGAATCTATATTTCCACTGTCTATAAGACCAGCTGAAGTTAATTCTTCAACGTTAGGTAAGTCAGAGAGTTTTTGAAGATTGAAGTGACTTAAAAATTCATCTGTAGTTATGTATTGTATTGGTTTACCAGGTACATTTTTTCTACCTGAAGGTCTAACCCAATTTAATTCCAGAAGAATTTCTAGAGTACCACTTGCGAACGCCACTCCACGAATCTCTTCGATTTCTGATCTTGTTACAGGTTGGTGATAAACTATTATAGATAAAGTTTCTATAGCAGCTTTTGATAATTTTTTTTGTTTAACAGTTTGTAAATTCATTAATTTAGATAAGTTTGATGCTGTTCTGAAAGACCATTTGTTAGCAATACACACTAAATTGATGCCTCTATTATCATATTGATTTTTTAATGATTCAAGTACAGATAAAACATCACATTTTGCTTTTAGACGTTCTTTAATACTTTCTATATCCAAAGGTTCTTCAGCAGAAAATAATATAGCTTCTACTTGTCTCTCTGCATCATTTATATTGGTTGGAAATTTTAATATATTTAAATTTTTTTTACTTTTCATTTTTTCTCTTTAATTAATATCTTGTGAAAATCTTTTTCTTGCATTATGTTTAAAATTCCTTCCTTTACTAATTCTAATGATCCCGCAAAAAATCCAGCTAAACCAGTTTTTTTAAGTTTCTCAGTTTTTTTAAAATTTTTAGGTATTAGCTCAGATATATCTTTCCAATCATTAAGATTTGTAATATTTTTTTTAATAATATCAATAGCCTGGTCAGGAGTACAAACTGGCAGTTTTGGAATATTTATAGTTAAGAAATTTTTTCTCATGACATGATTTGAGTAAGATTTTAATAATTCATATAAAGAAACTGAATATTTTGATTTTGATTTAACTCTAATTCCTCCTAGCATACCTCTCATTCTAATTTCAGATCCAAGTCTATCTTTCTTTAAAAGTTGATCAGATAATAGTCTTATTAATTCAAGTTTTTTTAATTGAAGCTTCAATTTTTCGGCTACTTCAATTGCTTTAAAATCATCATCATCTTCTTGAGGTAATAATAATTTTGATTTTAAATAAGCTAACCATGTAGCCATTAGTAAATATTCTGAAGCTAGGTCCAGATTAATTTTTTCCTTAGAGTTAATAAAATCCATAAATTGATCAGCTAGTTGAGTAATTGAAATTTTTTCTAGATCAACTTTTTGAGATTTAGCTAAATCCAGAAGTACTTCCAAAGGTCCGGAATAATTTGTTATATCAATATTTAAAGCATTATTATTATTTAACATTCACTTTTAACTTTATATTATTAATTTAGTAAAATCTGATGTTTTTTTCTGAATAAATTTATCTATTAATGGTGTTATTTTTATCAATTCTCTCATTTCCTTAATATTTCCGTTGCAGTGCATTATTAGATTACATCCTGCATTTAATGCTTTTCTTGCATTTTCTTTAAAATCGTATCTTAGGGCCTTCATTGATATATCGTCAGAAATCAAAATACCTGAAAATCTCATATGTTTCCTTATAACATCCTGAATAACTATTTTTGAATGTGTTGCTGTATTAATAGGATCATATGCAGCGTAAATTACATGGGCAGTCATTGCAAAGAGTGGATTGCATTCTTTAAATGGTTTAAAATCTTTTTGTTTTAATTCTTTTTTGCTTAACTTTACAAATGGCAATTTAAAGTGACTATCAAATTCAGAAAAACCATGTCCGGGTATATGCTTCATTACAGTAGCTATTTTGTTTTCTCTATATATATCAACACAAATTTTACCAATTTTTGAGGTCGTTGTTGAACTAGTAGAAAAACATCTATTGCTTATCATTTTATGGGTATGTTTTCTTCTAATATCTAGAACTGGAGTAGTATTTATGTTTATGCCTACATTTCTAAAAATTTCACTTACCCTTTCTATGTATATTTTATAATAAGTTCTGAAATCTTTTTTTTTATTTTTATATAAATTTGCAAAATAATTTTGCGAGAAAATACTTAAATCAATTATTTTATTTAATCTTGATACCGCACCTCCTTCTTGATCAATTAATATTGGATAGTTTTTGTTTTTTGATGCACTTCTGATTTTATTTATTAGTCTTTTTAATTGTAAAATATTTTTGATATTTCTTGAAAATAGTATTATACCCCACGGTCTATCTTTTTTTATCAATCTTTCTTCATCGGCCGATAAAACCTCACCTTTAATACCTATTATTAAAGCTCGACTATGCATAAATTTATTTACTTATTAAATCCCAAAATATATATCGTTTTTTCTTTTTTTTAAAATTTTCTATATCATCAGTATATTCAATAATATTATTGGTATCATTTTTAATTAATGGAAGATCTTCAATATTATTACTAATTTTATCTTTATAAAATAATCTTTTTTTAGTAGTTTCATTGATATTTTTTTCTGAAAAATAATAAATTGTTAGAAAAGCAACAAATAATGAGATTAACAATAAGTAAAGTGCGCTCTTGATTCTTTCTATCATCACATACTCTTCGGAATTGAAACTCCCAAGATTGACATACCATTGTTTATAACTATCTCTAGAGATTGTAAAAGAATTAGTCTAGATTTGTTTGAAATTTTATTATCTATAATAAAACGAAAATCTTTATTGCTATTACCCATGTTCCAATATGCATGAAATAGGGTTGATAATTCATATAAATAAGTAGGTATAATATGTGGTTGTAGTTTTGTTAATGTAATTTCTATACATCTTGGCCATTCTGCAATCTTATTTAAAATTTCTTTTTCATAAATATTAAGTTTAAAATTTTCTTTATCTAATTTAATTTCATTATTAATATTCAGATTAAGAATTCTAAAAATAGAATTTATTCTAGCATAAGCATATTGGACATAAAAAACAGGATTATCCTTGGATTTCTCTGTAACTTTTTGAAAGTCAAAATCTAGTTCAACATCATTATTTCTGCTGATCATCATAAATCTTACGGAATCTTTTCCTACTTCATTTATTAAATCTTCAACAGTAATATAATCTCCTTGTCTTTTTGACATTTTAAATGGTTTATTATTTTTAAAAAGTTTCACAAGTTGAGATACGATACACAATAAATGAACTTTATTATTAGATATAGCGTTAACAGCAGACTGTATTCTTTTAATATACCCTGCGTGATCAGCTCCAAGAATATTTATCAAGATATCAAAATTTCTATTAAATTTGTTAGCATGATAACCAATATCTCCTGCAAAATATGTCCAATCTTTATTTTCTTTTTGTAGAGCTCTATCGATATCATCATTAAAATTTGTTGATTTAAATAAAAGTTGATTTCTGGGTTTCCAAGATTTAGATAACTCTCCTTTAGGTTCATTTAATTTACCAGTATAAACTAAACCACGTTTTTTTAATTTTTCTATAGTCTTAGAAACAATTTTACTATTTATAATTTCAGACTCATAAATAAAACTGTTATGTTTAACATTCAACATAGATAAATTTGCTTTAATAGTTTCCATGGATATATGCAAACATTCTTTAGATAATTTATCGAAAATTTTATCAAAATTTTTATAACTTTTTATAATATTTTTTTTAATTATTTTTTTTGCTATATCAATAACATAGTCACCTGGATATAATTCTTGATCTTCAGGAAATTTTTTATTCTCTAATATTTCTATTATTCTATAATAAACAGATTTGATAAAATTTTTTACTTGGCCACCGTAATCATTTACATAATATTCTTTTGTAACAGTATGGCCATTAAATATTAACAAATTAGAAATAACATCACCAATAACAGCACCCCTGCAGTGACCTACATGTAAAGGTCCAGTTGGATTTGCCGAAACAAATTCAATATTATATTTTTTAACATCAACTTTATTTGCACCATACTTTGATTTTCTTTTTATTATTTTAAATAAATAATCTTCCCAAAAATTTATCCTGAAGGTAATATTTAGAAAACCTGGCTTAGCTACATCAACTTTCTCAATTTCCTTAAACTCATCTAAAAGATATTTTTTTAATATATTTGCTAAATCAATAGGAGATTTTTTATTTATTTTCGAAAGTATCATAGCAACATTACAGGCCATATCGGCTTTTTGATTCCTGGGTGGAGATTCTACAGTTAGATTTTTTAAATTTTCAGTTAAAACTAATACTTTTTTCTTTTCTATCTCTTTTAGAAAAAACTTTATCTTATTTTCATATTCTTTATATAAATTCATCTTATTTTTTTATGTAAATTAATTGCATATCTATCTGTCATTCCAGCAATAAAATCAGCTACAGCTCTTTCCTTCTTATTTTTTTTAAGTATGTCTTTATTAATATGTTCCTTGGGATTTCTTGATAAACACATAAATAAATCTTTTATAATTTTTTGCCCTCTTTTAGTGTTGGTAATAACTTTTTTATGATTATACATGTTTCTTTTTAAAAAATCTTTTATTTGCTTATCTAGTTCCTTTATCTCTTTTGAAAAATCAACTATCAAGTGATCTTGTTTATAAACATCATATACAGTTTTAGGTTTAATTTTTTTTAAATTCTCCTTGGTTGTTTTAATAACATCTACCACCATTAAATTAATTAGCTCTCTTACAATCTGACTTACTATTACTTCTCTTCTAAAATTTTTTATTTTCTCTAGGTGCTTTTTTATTAATTTATAAACAAAGGGTATAGAGCTAAATTTTTTTATTGTAAATAATCCAGCGCGTAAACCATCTTCTAGATCGTGATTATTATAAGCAATATCATCAGATATTGCTGCAACCTGTGCTTCTAGTGAAGGGAAATTACTAAAATTTATTTTACCCTTAAATAGTTTTTCTTCTAAATTTTTTTTATATATATCCAGTTTGTTTACTGGACCATTATGTTTTATTAAACCATCAAGAGTCTCAATCGATAAATTTAAGCCATGAAATTTATAATATTTATTTTCTAATAAAGTTACTATCCTTAAAGTTTGCACATTATGATCAAATCCGCCGAAATTTTTCATACACTTATTTAAAATTTCTTCTCCTGCATGACCAAAAGGTGTGTGACCTAGATCATGGGATAAACTTAAAGTTTCACTCAAATCCTCGTTTAAACCTAAAAATCTTGCTAAGGTTCTGGCTATTTGCGAAACCTCCATAGAATGTGTGAGTCTAGTTCTATAATGATCTCCCTCAGTATTAACAAATACTTGGGTCTTGTGTTTGAGTCTTCTAAAAGAAGATGAATGAATAATTCTATCTCTATCCCTTTGATAAGGAGTTCTTACAAATTGATTAATTTCTTTGTAAATCCTGCCTTTACTATTAATAGATTTAATAGCGTAAGGCTTTAATAGATTTTCGCCATAATTTTTTTGCATAATTTAATTAAGAAGATTATATTACATTAAGTAGGTAAAAATGATTAAAGAAATAAACTTTAGTGAAAAGGCTGTGGAAAAAATTAATCAGCTAATAGCAAAAAAACCAACTGGCACCTTTTTCAGAATTGCAGTAAAGGGAGGCGGTTGCTCTGGTTTTAAATATGATTTTTCATTCGATAACAAATCTGATGAAAATGATTTAAAATACAAAAACATAGTAATAGATAAATCTTCTCTAGAAATCCTAAAAGGCTCAAGTGTTGATTTTGCTCAAGATCTGATAGGTGATTCTTTTAAAATATCCAATCCAAAAACCAAATCTTCTTGTGGTTGTGGTATATCATTTTCGTTTTAATGAAAATTAGTTCTTGGAACGTAAATTCTGTAAGAGCCAGAATTGAAAACATATTAAATTATTTAAAGGATTCAAAGCCTGATATTTTAATGTTGCAAGAGATCAAAACGGAAGATCAAAATTTTCCAATTAATGACTTTAAAAAACTAGGGTATGATTCGTATATATTTGGTCAAAAGAGCTATAATGGTGTGGCTTTTGTAAGTAAAATTAATATTGATAATATCAATAAAAATTTTTTTAAAGATCAAAAAAAACAATCTAGGATCATTTTTGGCTCAATAAAGAATAAATCAAAAAATATTAATCTTATTAATATTTATGTTCCAAACGGGAATCCCATTAACACTGATAAATATGATTATAAAAAAGAATGGATTGAATTATTTATTAAAAGAGTTAAAAAAACTTACTCAACAAGTCAAAATATAATTATAGGTGGTGATTTTAATATCATACCTAATGAAATTGACGTTTACGATTACAAAAAATATGAAAACGATGCGTTATTTAAACTGGAAATAAGAAAAAAATTTCGTGAATTAATTAATTTAGGTTTTCAAGATACTTATCGATATTTCTATAAAGATAAACAAGAGTACACTTTTTGGGATTACATGTCGGGATCCTGGCCAAAAAATCATGGAATGCGTATTGATCATTTCCTTGTTTCAAATAATCTTTTAAGTGAAGTTAAACAAATTGTAATTAATAAAAAACCTAGGGGTAAAGTAAAACCATCGGATCATACTCCAATAGAATTAGAAATTAATTAACTCTACCGTAAATATCTTTGTATCTAATTATATCTGTTTCTTTAAGAATTGGCCCAGTTTGAACTTCAACTATCTGTACTGGCTTTTTGAATCGATTTTCAATTCTGTGAATAGCTCCTTTAGGAATGATAGCTACGTCATTTGGATTTTTATAAAATTTATTTTTATTAATTGTAATACGCGGCCTACCAGAAATGATAGTCCAACGCTCTGATCTGTGATTATGTTTTTGCAAACTAATAGATGAAAGGGGATTTATTATAAGTTCTTTCAATAAAAATCCTTTTCCGGAGAACAAATTGATATATTTTCCCCAAGGTCGATAAAAAGTATTCCTCTTAATTTTATTTTTAGATTTATTTTTCTTAAAGAATTTCCATATTTCTTTCCAATTTCCTAGATCAGTAAGAGGTATGTTTAGTTTAATGCCATTAATATTTTTAGATTTTTCTAAAATCGCATAATCAAAAGATATTTCTTTTAATTTTTTGAATGATTCTTTTTTTAAATAATAAATATTTCTTTTAATTTTTGCATTATTTATAGAACTGGAGCAATTTTCAAATATCTTATCTTGATATTTCTTAAAATTTCTAATTATTGAATCTTTTCTTATAAAAAACATACCTGAGTTCATGTATGCCTTTTTTTTTAAAATTATTTTTAATTTTGCCTTATTTGGCTTTTCTATAAATTTACTTACTTTGTTTAAATTTTTTGAAATCTTTTTAGTTAAAAAATACCCATATTCAGATGAAGGTGATATTGGTTTAATGCCAAATACGAAAATATTATTCTCATTTAGATATTGTTTGTGTAAATTTATTGATTTATTAAAATGACTTGTGTTACCAATTAAATTATCTGATGAAAAGAAAATCATAGGCTTATCATCTGGAATATCTTTTAGTAATGCTGGACATAATATTGCTGGAGCTGTATTTTTTTTAAATGGTTCTAAAATTATTTTATATTTTTTAATCTTATGTTTTTTAAGATGTTTCTTAACTAGATTTAAGTATAGGGAATTTGTTGTTATTATTGGATAGTCAAAAATAGAATTTTTAACTCTTTCTAGAGTTTTACCAAATAAAGTCCAGCCACCCCAATCGACAAACTGTTTTGGTAAATTTTCTTTTGACTGGTCCCACAATCTAGTTCCAGCTCCACCACACAATATAACTGGTATAATTTTCATTATTTTTTATATGTCAGCATAACATTTCTTTTCTTTTGAAGCGCCTGGATGAGTAACGGCACCTTTAAAGGCTGGGCCAACAGATTGTGAATATTTCCATAATGTACCTGAAGTATATTCTATTTTTTTTGGTTTCCATTTTTTCTTACGTTTTAAAAATTCTTTGGTTGATAAATTCACTTTTAAAGAACCTTTTTCAGCATCTATTTCAATAACGTCTCCATTTTTTAGCAAGGCAATTGGTCCGCCTACAGCTGCCTCTGGACCAACATGTCCAATGGAAAATCCATGAGTTCCTCCAGAAAATCGACCATCGGTAATTAAAGCTACTTCTTCTCCTAATCCTTGACCATATATTGCTCCAGTAGTAGATAACATTTCTGGCATACCAGGACTTCCTTTTGGTCCTTCGTATCGAATTACAATTACATCTCCTGATTTAATTTTTCTATCTAGAACTGCAGCAAGAGCTGAAGGTTCACCATCAAAACATTTTGCTTTCCCAATAAATTTTCTTCTTTTCATTCCAGCTACTTTAACGATAGCCCCTTCTGGAGCTAAATTTCCTTTCAGTCCAACAAAACCACCTCTTGGACTTAGTGGTTTAGAAGTTTTATAAATAATTTTTTGATTAGATGGAAAAACTATATTATTATGATTTTCACCAAGAGTTTTTCCAGTAACTGTCATGCAATCTTTGTGTAAAAGTCCTCCATCTAATAATGCTTTAATTAAAACTGGAACTCCTCCAATTTCATAAAGATCTTTTGCTACATATTTTCCTCCAGGTTTTAAATCAGCTATATAAGGAGTTTTTTTTGAAATTCTTGTCACATCATCTAATGTAAAATTAATTCCTGCTTCATTAGCAATTGCTGGTAAATGTAAAGCTGCATTTGTAGAACCACCTGATGCAGCAACTACTACAGCAGCATTCTCCAGGGATTTTTTAGTAACAATATCTCTTGGCCGAATATTTTTTTCCAAAAGTTTCATTACTGCTTCACCACTAGAAGTTGCAAATTTATCTCTTTCTTCATAAACAGCTGGAGTTCCCGCCGAGCCTGGTAAAGCTAAACCAATAGCCTCTGAAACACAGGCCATCGTGTTAGCTGTAAATTGCCCACCACAAGATCCTGCTGATGGACAAGCAACACTTTCTAACTCTTGCAAATCTTCTTTACTCATTTTTCCTGTGGAATGCTTACCCACTCCTTCAAAAACATCTACTATCGTCACATCTTTACCCTTGTAATTTCCTGGTAATATTGATCCTCCATAAATAAAAACTGAAGGAACATTTAATCTCAACATAACCATCATTAATCCTGGTAATGATTTATCACATCCTGCCAAACCAATAAGTGCATCATAACAATGCCCTCTCATTGTAAGTTCAACAGAATCAGCTATAACTTCTCTACTTATCAAAGAAGATTTCATTCCAGCGTGTCCCATAGCTATACCATCAGTAACAGTAATTGTTGTAAATTCTCTTGGCATTCCACCTGCTAATTTGACACCTTTTTTTGCAGATTGAGCTTGTCTCGATAAAGTAATATTACATGGAGCAGATTCATTCCAAGTAGTAGCAACACCAATGAAAGGTTTTTCTATATCTTCGCTTTTTAAACCCATAGCATAATACATTGAACGATGTGGTGCACTTTTTACTCCTACAGATACATGTCTACTAGGTAGTTTAGATTTATTGAATTTCATAATTAATTTTTAATACTATTTAGAACACTATTCAACTTTTTAAGTTCTATCTCGTATTCTATTAAAGCTTTTTTATCCCTACTTATTATATGTTTTGGAGCATTTTTTAAAAAAGATTTGTTTTTAAGCTTATTTTTTATTGATATTAATTTGTTATCTAAATCCTTATATTTACTTGATAACTTTTGTTTTTGCTCATTCAAATCTAAGTTTTGATCAAAGTACAATGTTACTGTCTCACCACCTACAATTATTTTTACTCCATTTTTATTTGATTTTGAATTATTAATATTGGTCACTCTTCCTAATCTTTTAAAAACACTTAAATTATCATTGATTAAAGATATTTTTTTTGGATTTAACTCATAAGTAGATATATCAATAAATGATCCTGGAGATACATTTAAATCTACTTTTGTTGATCTTATATTGCTTACAAGATCTATAAGCCAATCAATCTTGCTATAACTTTTATTGAATGTTTGCTTTGGTTTAATATCCCAACTCATAAACATTAATGATTTATTAAAATAATTGCTAAATTTAAAGTCTTGCCAAACTTTTTCAGTAAAAAATGGTATAAATGGATGCAGTAAAATCAGTATATTGTATTGAATAAAACTTAACATATTACGAGACTCTTCTAAATTTTTCTCATTTTTAGAATCAAAAATAGGTTTCAAAAACTCTATATACCAGTCACAATACGAATGCCAAACAAACTGATAGATTGCTTTTGAAGCCTCATCAAACCTAAAATTTTCAATATACTTTTTTGCCTTAAAATTAGTGTTTACCAATTCAAAATAAATCCATTTATTAATATCAAGATGAATTTTATTAATATTAAATGATTTAGATAATTTGCAGCTATTAATCTTAGAAAATTTATTCGCATTCCATATTTTATTAATAAAATTTCTATATCCCTTAACTCTATCTTCGGAAAGTTTTACGTCTCTGCCAGGAACTGCCATTGAAATTAAAGTAAATCGTAAAGAGTCAGCTCCATATTTATTTATTATATCAAGTGGATCAATTACATTTCCTTTTGACTTTGACATTTTTTGACCCTTTTCATCTCTTACTAACGCATGCACATAAACTTTAGAAAAAGGTTCTTTTTTAATTAAATAATTTCCCATCATCATCATTCTAGCAACCCAAAAAAAAATAATATCAAAACCTGTAACTAAAACTGAAGTAGGATAAAATCTTTTTAATTCATAAGTTTTTTCTGGCCAACCTAATGTTGCAAAAGGCCACAGGGCTGAAGAAAACCATGTATCCAAAACGTCATCATCTCTTTTTAAAACAACATTTTTTTTATAATATTTTTTTGCAATTTTTTTTGCTTCTGTCTCATTTTCTGCAACAAATATTTTTTTTTCTTCAGAATACCAAGCTGGGATTCTATGGCCCCACCAAAGTTGTCTTGATATACACCAAGGTTGTATATTATTCATCCATTGAAAATAAGTTTTTGACCAGTTGTCAGGGAAAAAATTAGTCTTTTTCTTTTTAACTACTTGAATTGCTTTTTTAGCTAAAAACTTTGCATCTGCAAACCACTGTTCTGTTAATAAAGGTTCGATAATTGAATTTGAACGATCGCCATAAGGAATAGCATTTTTTATATTATCAATTTTTTCCAGCAAATTATTTTCTTTTAAAATCATTATAATTTTTGCCCTGGCTTCAAATCTATCTAAACCAATAAATTCTTTTGGGACACTTTTATTAAGCCTTCCATTTTTTTCGAATATATTTATAAATTCAAGCTTGTGCCTTTTTCCAATTTCAAAATCATTGAAATCATGAGCGGGTGTCACCTTAAGGGCTCCTGTGCCTTGCTCAATAGAGACATAACTATCAGCAATTATTTTTACCGACCTATTAATAATTGGTATTAATGCTTTTTTTCCTAAGAACTTTTTATATCTATCATCTTTTGGATTAACAGCTACCGCAGTATCTCCTAACATCGTTTCTGGTCTTGTTGTTGCAATTGTAATAAAATTGTTCTCACCTTCAATTTTATATTTTATATAGTATAAATTTGATTGAACTTCTCTTTGTTCTACTTCTAGATCTGAAATTGCTGTTTCTAATTTAGTATCCCAATTAACTAATTTTGTATCTTTGTAAATAATTTTATTTTTATAAAGTTGAACAAAAGTTTTTATAACAGCCTCTGATAAATCTTTATCCATAGTGAACCTGTTTCTAGACCAATCGCATGAACACCCTAATTTTTTAAGCTGATTTAAGATTTTGTTGCCAGATTCCTTTTTCCAATTCCATACTTCTTTAATAAATTTTTCTCTTCCAATTTGATTTTTGTTAATTCCTCTTTCTGTTAATTTTTTTTCCACAACTGCTTGAGTAGCTATTCCTGCATGGTCAGTTCCTGGTTGCCACAAAGTTTCATATCCATTCATTCTGTAAAAACGAACTAATAAATCCTGTAATGAGTTATTTAGGGCGTGGCCCATATGTAAACTGCCAGTAACATTTGGAGGTGGTATAACAATGGAAAAATGTTTTTTTCTATTCTTTTTAGGGGCAAAGAATTTATTTTTTTCCCAATAATTGTATATTTCCTGTTCTATGTTATTGTGGTTATAATTTGAATTTTCCATCTTACTTAAACATATAATAATTTGGTATAATACAAAGAGTTGATTGAATCAATTTTATTACAAAATTGGCCACGTGGCGGAATGGTTACGCAGAGGATTGCAAATCCTTCTATCCCAGTTCGATTCTGGGCGTGGCCTCCAAAAATTTTAGGTTGTTTTGTATATAAAAAAAAGTATCTTCACAGTATTCCTCGGTAGCTCAGTTGGTAGAGCAGTTGACTGTTAATCAATTGGTCGCAGGTTCGAGTCCTGCCCGAGGAGCCAACTAATTTAAACTTTTCTCTACCCAGTTTTTTCTAGTGACCTTGTGTTTTTTAATACCTGTAAAATTTTATCTTTCTTTTGATCAGTTAATGCTGCAAATAATTTTGCCAAAAATGCATAGTTATAATCAACTTCGGTTGTCGCACTACCCTCACTAGAATTATTTCCCATATAACCAGCATAATCCTCAAAAAAATAAACTACTGGAACCTTTAAAAAGTTTGCTAACTGCATAACTCTTAAAGAACTTATACCATTTGTCCCTTTTTCATATTTTTGTATTTGCTGAAATGTAACATTAATAGCTTGAGCGACTTTTGTTTGTGTTAGACCAAGTGCCAATCTTCTCATTCTTAACTTAGAACCTAAGTGTTTATTAAAATTTTCTTCCATGATCCCCTCTTTTATCTTGATAAAGCTGGATTGAACCTTAATTTTATTTTTATTTCAACTAAAAAAACATTATTTTTGAGATTAATTTCATCTCATTTTGTCTGTAAATTACGGTTGTAAAGCTTAGTTAATATGCACTTTTTTAGATTTTAAGTGTTGACATTAAAGGTGAAATATTAATGAAATCTGTTTAATTTTATAAATTATTTAACTGAAACGAGTTTATATTCCCAGTTTCCTTTTTTTTTAAAAGATGCTTTGACCCAATATAAAGATTTTTCATCATACCAAACGTCTGTATTAAGTTTTTTTTTCTTATCTTTGATTTTGTCCGTTGATGAAAAATTAAAATGTAACGTATCGTATACTTTATCTCCAATTTTTATTTTTTCTTTTCCTAAAAAAGTGACTTTTTGCTCAATAATCCTTCCTGATACAGCGCTTATTTGGGCCGGTGCCTTAACTATACTATGATTCCACCATGTGCCTAATAGATAGTCTGAAGAAACCTTGCCTTTAAATGAAGATCCATCAATAACAAGCTTATTATCCTCTAATTTTAAGTTAACATACTTTTCTTTACCATTTTGATCTGTTTTTGAATTGAATTTAATTAATTTTCCATCTTTATAATATTCAACTCCTTTAACATGATATTTATATAAGACTACACCAAGTTTCTTTATTTTAAAATTTATTTCACTTTCAACTTCTAATAAATTTTCATTTCTCTTAAAAGAAAAAACATGATCTCCAATATGTTTATTATTTCTATAAATATCAAATTCAATTTTATTTAAGTCGTCATAATGTTGGACATGTGAGTTTGATGTAACTGGAAGTATTAATAGTATTAGAACAATTAAATTTTTATAAATCCGTAACATTATAATAATAATTTACAAGATTTGGCTTAAAAAGAGTTTAGTTCTATCGCTTTTGGGATTGGCAAAAAATTCTTTGGTTGGTTGTTTTTCTACAATCATGCCTTCATCCATAAAGATTACTTCATCTGCTACTTCTTTAGCAAAGCCCATTTCATGTGTAACTACAATCATTGTCATTCCAGCTTTTGCAAGATTTACCATTGCATCTAATACTTCTTTGATCATTTCAGGATCTAATGCTGAAGTTGGTTCATCAAAAAGCATAATTTTTGGTTCCATACATAATGCTCTTGCTATTGCACATCTTTGTTGTTGACCTCCTGAAAGCTGGCCTGGAAATTTTTTTGCTTGATCAACAATTTGAACTTGTTTTAATTGTTGCATAGCCATTTCTTCGGCCTTTTTTTTAGGCATTTTCTTTACCCAAATTGGCGCTAAAGTACAATTATCTAATATTGATAAATGTGGAAATAAATTAAATTGTTGAAAAACCATACCAACATCGGCTCTGATTTTTTCAATATTTTTTGTATCTTCGGTAAGTTCATTTCCATCAACAATAATTGTTCCTTTTTGATGTTCCTCTAATCTATTGATACATCTTATTAAAGTTGATTTTCCGGAGCCTGAAGGTCCACAAACAACTATTTTTTGTTTTTGATTTACTTCTAAATTTATATCTTTTAAAACCTGAAAATCTCCAAACCATTTATTTACATTTTCCATTTGTATAATTTTATCTGACATAAATTTTATCTTTCTGTTTTGTACCTTAATTCCAAATTGTAACTATATTTACTCATAGCATAGCAAATAATCCAGAAAATTATAGCCGCAAATACATAGCCCTCCATAGCAAAACCAAGCCATTCTGGATTTGTTTTTGCTAAATTTAACATTCCAACAATTTCTAAAAGCCCGACTACAAAAATAAGAGGTGTATCTTTTACTAAAGCTAAAAAAGTATTTGCAATACCTGGAATAACTAGTTTTAAAGCTTGAGGTAAAATTACAAAAATATGCATTTTCCAATAACCCATACCTAAAGATTTAGCAGCATCATATTGACCTCTTGGTAATGCTTGTAAGCCTCCTCTTATAACTTCTGCAACATAAGCAGCTTCAAACAAAGATATAGCTATAATTACTCTAACTAATTTATCCATAAAAAAATCTTCAGGTAAAAACATTGGGAACATTACAGATGACATAAATAATACAGTTATTAAAGGAACTCCTCTCCAAAATTCTATAAAACCAACCGAAATATATCTAACTGTTGGTAATTGAGATCGTCTACCTAAAGCTAAAAACATACCTACAGGAAAGCAGAAAATTAAACAAAAGAAAGAAACTATAAAAGTTAATGACAACCCACCCCAAGCTCCTGTTTCAACCCACTCTAGACCTAACGATCCACCTGAAATTAAATAGTAAATTAGTATAAATGCAATAATTGGGTAAATAACGACATAATATAAGGTTAAAAACTTCTTAATTTTTTCTGATGGAATTAAACCAACGAAAGCCAAAGCTATTAATAAAATAAAGGAGATATTTATTCTCCATTGAAGTTCGTTTGGATACATTCCATAAATAAATCTATTAAGCCAGATTTTAATATAGGTCCAACAAGCACCACTACCAGTACAAGCTTCTTTTGTATCACCCGCAATATTGGCATCTATGATAAACCAACTCATAATTGGTGGAATTGACTTTATTATCGTAAAAATAATTAATAGAGTTAAAATTGCATTAAAAGTATTAGTGTTAATATGCTTATTCAATAAGTCTAAATTTTTTATTCCTGAAAATTCTATTCTAATAAGATGCAATCCTATAATTCCTAAAATTAAAGGAAGTAAGAAACTAGCAAAATTTGGTAAAAATGAAGTAATGTTCATTCCAAAAAAAGAACTTAAAAAAACATCAAAAACGGCTATAAAAAATAAAAATGAACCTGAGTACAAATAAGTACTTAAGTTTTGATTGTCAGGTTTTAAGAAGTTAATTTTATTCATTATTTTTCCTTAATTGCGATACTTTTGTTGTACCAATTCATTAAAACAGAAATAGATAAGCTAATAGATAAATATGTTAACATAGTAATAGAGACAATTTCTATTGCTCTGCCTGTTTGCATCAAAGCAGTTCCGGCAAATACTAAAACTAAATCTGGATAAGCTATGGCTGCTGCTAATGATGAGTTTTTAGTTAAATTTAAATATTGATTAGTCGTTGGAGGAATTATTATCCTTAATGCTTGAGGCATTATTACTAACTTTAAAATTTGATTAGGCGTTAAACCGATAGATGCTGCGGCTTCTTTTTGACCTTTGCTAATTCCTTGTATTCCAGCTCTTACACATTCAGCTATAAAAGTGGCAGTATATAAGGCTAATGCAAGAGTTAAAGCTATAAGTTCAGGAGGCAATCCTAATCCACCATTATATTTAAATGATGTTGTAGCTATTTGTTCTAGAACAGGCATTTCAAAACTTAAAGAAACTCCTCCAATTAAAAAAGCCAACAATGGAAGAATTGTTAATAAACCTACAGAAATAGAAAAAACTGGCAATTGTTTTCCTTCACTTTCTTGTAATTTTTTTGCGTAATTACTTATTACTACAATAGAAATTATTGCTGCTATTAATGAATAGAAAAATATATCTAAGTTTTCCCATATAAAACGAGGTATAAACAAACCTTTAATTGTTAAGAAAAAAACTCCAAATATTGCATCAGCATCCTGAGGTAAAGGAAGTGCCCTAAGTGCAGCAAAGTACCAAAAAAATATTTGCAGCAGCAAAGGTATATTTCTAAAAAATTCTACATAAAAAGCTGCCGATCTCTCAATTAAATAATTTGGAGATAATCTTGCTATTCCAACCACAACTCCAATAATTGTCGCAAATATAATGCCTATAAAGGCAACCAATAGAGTATTTAATAGACCTACTAAATACGCTCTGGCATATGAGTGAGATCCGTCATATTCAATTAAAGAAAACTGTACATCAAATGAAGACTCTTGAGATAAAAACCCATATCCAAATTCAATACCCCTATTATCCATATTAACTTGCGCATTGAATGTGAAAAAACCAAAAACTAACACTACAGCTAGTAGAGTAGCTATTTGAGGTAGAATTTTCTTAATTTTGAAATTCATAATAGACAATAACAAAATAAAAAAAAAGGGCTAGAAAAATCTAGCCCTTTTTAATCTTTATTTTTTATAAATTATCTTGCAGGTGGTACATAAAGTATTCCGCCTTTAGTCCATAATTGATTTGGACCTCTGTCAGGTAGAATACCAGGATCTGCTATATTTCTCTTATAGCTTTCACCGTAGTTACCAACTTGTTTAATAATTCTTAAGCTCCACTCATTATCTAAACCAAATGCAGCTCCTAATTCACCTTCAGCTCCAACAAGTCTTTTAATAGCTGGATTTTCAGAAGTTTTCATAGAATCAGCGTTAGCAGAAGTAATTCCATACTCCTCTGCTTCGATCATTACGTTTAATGACCAACGAACTATATCTTCCCAAACTGAATCACCTTGACGAACAACAGGACCTAATGGTTCTTTTGAAATCGTTTCTGGTAATACTATATGAGCGTCTGGATCTTTCATTTTAGTTCTTTGAGCAGCTAAACCTGATTTATCTGTTGTATACGTATCACATCTTCCAGCATCATATGCTGCAACAACTTCGTCAGCTTTTTTCGAAAGCTACTGGCTCATAAGAAATTCCTTTAGAAGTAAAGAAATCTCTCATATTAAGCTCTGTTGTTGTTCCAATGTTTGTACAAGCAGAAATACCGCTTTTGAATTGGCTAGTAGAAGTTATTCCTGAATCTTTTCTAACCATGAAACCTTGGCCATCGTAGAAGTTAACTCCAACGAAAGTAAGACCAATGTCCGCGTCTCTTGAAAGTGTCCAAGTTGTGTTTCTTGATAAAATATCAATTTCACCAGAAGTTAAAGCTGTAAATCTTTCTTTAGCACTTAGTGGAGTAAATTTAACTTTACCTGCATCACCTAGTACAGCAGCAGCAACAGCTCTGCAAACATCAACGTCAACACCTGTCCAGTTTCCTGATGCATCAGCATTAGAAAATCCTGGAAGACCCTGAGATACACCACATCTTACAAAACCTTTTTTCTGAGTGTTTTTCAGAGTTTTAGATTTCTTAGCAGCCATTACTTCTGTTCCGATCGTGAACACAAAAGCAAACATAGCTAAAAAAGAAATCATTTTTTTCAATGTTATTTTCATTGTTTGTCCTCTTTTTATTGTTAACAATATTAAGTTAAAAAATTTTTACTTTTTAACTTAAACTTAAAAGTAAAATTATTATGATTTATTAAATTGTTTTCATCAAACTTTAACTTAATAATTTTTGATCTATATTTAGTATAAAGAAGGTAAAACTTAGCTAAATAAAGGTAATTACAACCTAATTTCTGGTCAGAATTGTAAATTGCAATCTATATCGTCAAGTATAGAGGTATTATTATGATTCCATCTATAGGAAACTTTTCACTCTGGTTATCAATAATTTTTGGGTCTTTACAATTTTTATTTTCTTATAAAAAAAATTATTCTTCATTTCAAATAAATAAGACTGCAGCATTAGGGTTAATTTTAAGTTCTATTTTATCATTTTCATGTTTAATCTATAGTTATATCGTCTCAGATTTTACCGTATTAAATGTTTACCAAAACTCTCACACATCAAAACCTTTAATCTATAAAATTGCTGCTGCATGGGGAAATCATGAAGGGTCAATGCTGCTGTGGATATTGGTTTTATGTATATTCAACTATTTTTTATTTAAATTACTAAATAAAAAAAATTTTACCCTAATATTTAAAGCTTTAGAGGTGCAAGCTCTAATTATAATAATCTTTTTAGTTTTTACAATTTTTACTTCTAATCCATTTGAAAGAATATTTCATTCCCAAGAAAATGGGATGGGCTTTAATCCTCTTCTTCAAGATCCTGCTTTAGCTATTCATCCTCCTCTGCTTTATATTGGATATGTAGGATTTTCTGCGGCATTTTCTATTAGTATTGCTACTCTTAAATTAAATAATAATGAAAAAATTCCATGGCATATTTATATAAAACCTTTTGTTATTATTTCATGGACTTTTTTAACTATAGGAATTGCCCTTGGTTCAATTTGGGCTTATTACGAATTAGGTTGGGGTGGTTGGTGGTTCTGGGATCCTGTTGAAAATGCATCTCTAATGCCATGGCTTCTAGGAACGGGGTTATTGCATTCACTTATAATTGTTGAGAAAAAAAAATCACTACAAACATGGGTTTTACTATTATCAATACTTGTTTTTCTTTTAAGTCTAATAGGAACTTTTTTTGGTAAGATCCGGAATATTAACAAGCGTCCATACATTTGCTTTAGATCCTGGCAGAGGAATGTATATACTCATATTTACTTCTTTGATTAGTATCTACTCATTAATTTTATTTGGAAGGGAATCTAAAAAATATATTAATAAGAATTATTTTAGTTTTTTTAGCAAACAGGGTTCTATTCTTATAAACAATGTTATGATGGTTATTGTATGTAGCACCGTTTTTTTAGGAACTTTATACCCCTTAATAATTGAAGCACTTACAAACAGCAAAATTTCAGTTGGTGAACCATATTATAACTCTACTGTTATACCAATTGTACTACCAGCTATTATAATTATGGGTATTGGTCCAATTTTATCTTGGGAAAAGAATGATAAAATTAAAATTTTAAAAGAATTAAGCCCAGTAATTATTTGTACATTGCTAATAACAACATTTATTTTTTTTATTTATAAATCGTTTAATGTTTTGGGCTTATTAGGAATAGTTGCTGCTTTTTGGATTATAATAAACAGTTTATATATCATGTTTAAAAAATTAAAAAAATATTCTACTGGTATGATCGTGGCTCACCTAGGTTTTGGATTTTTAATATTAGGAATAACTGGCTCAAGTATTTGGCAACAAGAAAAAATTATTAAAATGAAAATAAATGATGAATTAAAGATTAAAAAATATAACTTAATTTTTAAAAAAGTTGATGAAATTAAAGGCCCTAATTACGTTGCAATAAGAGGAATTTTTCCTGTCTTTGATAAAGAAAATAAAATTATAACGACTTTAAAACCAGAAAATAGATTTTATCAAATTACTGAGAGATTCACTACAGAGGCTTCAATACATACAAATTTATTTAGAGATTTATACATCGTTCTAGGAGAAGGAAATATGGAAGAAGGCTGGATAATAAGACTTTATTATAATCCATTAGTAATGTGGATTTGGCTTGGAGCTTTTACAATTTTCTTAGGTGGTATTATTTCTTCAAATAAAATTATAAAAAAAATAAAAATTTTACACTCATGAAAAAACAACTTTTCACATCTTTTATTATAGTAATTTCTCTTATATTTATTTCTTTTTTTTATCTATTAATAACCGAAAGAAATCCCTCCGAAATAAGATCTAACTTAATAAATAAAGATATTCCTTCCTTTCAGTCTAAATCTTTATTTAAAAATAAAAAATTCATATCTAGTGACGAGTTTGGTAATGAAATAGTCTTAGTAAATTTTTTTGCAACATGGTGTAAACCTTGTTTAGAAGAACATGTTTATATTATGCGTTTTGCAGAAAGAGAAAAAATTAGAGTTATAGGAATAAATTATAAAGATAATTCAGAAAAAACCAAACTTTGGCTTAAGAAATTAGGAAATCCATTTTCAGATGTAGTAATAGACAAAAATGGAAGTATTGCAATAGATTGGGGTGTCTATGGAATTCCAGAAACTTTCATCGTCAACTCTAATAAAAAAATTAAATATCGCCTTGTTGGACAAATTACTGAAAAAAAATATAATAAATTAATGTCTCTTATAAAAAAGACAAAATAATGATCAAGAAAATCTTTATATTAATTATTTCTGTCATCTGTATTCAATTTTATTTAAATTTTTCCTATGCAATTGATCCTGAAGAAATATTAAAAAACAGCAAACAAGAGACAAGAGCTCGAAATATCTCAAAAAATATTAGATGTATGATTTGTCAAAACCAATCTATTGATGAGTCAAGCGCTTCTCTTGCAAAAGATTTGCGTATCTTGATAAGAGTCAAAATAAAAGATGGAAAAACTGATAAAGAAATCTATAAATTTCTCTCTGATAGATATGGAGACTTTATTCTTCTAAACCCACCTTTAAAATCAAAAACAATAGTACTTTGGTTTTTACCTTTTGTTTTATTTTTTATTGGGATTGTATTTATTTATTACCACAATAGAAAATCTAATAAAACTTGAACAAATTTAATTACTCAAGATTTTTTTTTTTACTCAGCTTAAATTTCATTACTTCAATTTTGTATCCTGTCAAAAAAATAATTAAAGAATAAATTAACATACCCAAAAACATAATCGCTAAAGGTATAAGCATTGTATAATGAATAGTAGGTAATGATGTTAGCGATAAACTTGAAGGTTGATGAAGAGTGTTCCACCAATCGACAGAATATTTTATAATCGGTATATTTATCAAACCTATAATTCCAATTATAGAAGATATTTTGTTCGCCTTTTCAAAATTATTGATAAATTTCCAAGTGTAAATGTATGCTATATAAAAAATAAGTAAAATTAACATAGATGTTAATCTTGCGTCCCAAACCCACCATACTCCCCAAGTAGGCTTTCCCCAAAGTGAACCAGTTACAATTGAGATTAATGCAAAAATACATCCAATCGGAGCTAGGCTTTTTGTTATAAAGGAAATAAATCTAATTTTGAAAATTAAAATAAATATTGAAGCAATACCTATAAATGAAAAACAGCCTAATGAAATAATGGAAGAAGGCACATGAACATACATAATTCTAACTGAGTCTCCCTGGATATAATCTGGAGGAGATATAACTAAAGAATATATAAGTCCAATAACTAAAAATATAATTAAGAAAAAAATTAAAATATTAATAATATTAGAATTAAGTGATAATATTTTATTAGGAAGAATTTTTTTAAGCATTTAAAACGATAATATCAATTATTTGAATTTTCTAAAGCTTTCTTAACTTCGGGAGGCATATAGTTTTCATCATGTTTTGCAAGGATTTTACTAGCTACAAAATATTTTTTATCTTTTAATTTTCCTTCAGCAACTACGCCTTTGCCTTCAGAAAATAAATTTGGAACTATTCCTTCGTATGAAACGATAATTTCATTTTTTAAGTCTGTAATAGTAAAAATAATAAATTTATTATCTTTTTTTATAGAATTTTTTTTGACTAGCCCCCCTATTCTAATTATTTTATTAAACGAAATATCTGATTTATTATAAATTTCCGTAGGTGAGAAAAAATAAACTATGTTTTTTTCTAAAGACTTAAAGATAAAAAAGATAGCTATTATTGATAAAAAAAGTAGGACTATAAAGATTGATAACCTTGACCTTGCTTTTTTACTAAACATAAAAAAATTTTAAGTATATATTCTTAAATTTAAAAAATTGGATTATTAGATAAAGTTTTTTTAACGAACTCTTTTTCTTCAATAGGTTTTGATTTAACTATACTTGCTTTAACAAATTTACTTTGAAATAAATTTTCATACTTTCTATATTTTTTCATAGTCTTAAAGTAAAGCGCCGCACAGCAAAAGAAAGTAAAAATAAAAGCTGGCCAAATAAAGTATCCATAGCCATTTAAAATAATAAAATCTTTAATCATATTTAAACTATCTTAGAGTTTCATTTAAATTTCAAGTGATAATTTGGCGCGCCCTGAAGGATTCGAACCTACGACCCTCGGTTTAGAAAACCGATGCTCTATCCAGCTGAGCTAAGGGCGCTTTGCTAAATACCTCAACACTTACTTAACATTACTAACTCATTTGAACAAACAAAAAAAATGAACTTATCGTCTATTAAAATTCTACTTGAAATATTTCCAATCAACTTTTAAAGGCATTTCGTCGTAAATTGTATTAATAATAGCAATCATTAAAGGAAGAGTTGTAATATTAAAATCTTTTTTAACTTTTAAACCTATTTCAAAAACTAGATCAGCTCCTTCTACAGTTTCGTTAGGCATTTTTTTTTGTTTTGCCTCTTTAAAAGTCATTCCTGTGCCTAAATGTTCACCCATTTTACTATTTCTTCCGCCATCAGCACTAACGTATAAATCGCCAATACCGGCAAGCCCCATAACAGTTTCTTTTTTTCCTTTTAACTTTTCTACAAAAATAATCATTTCATAAATAGATTCCTGAATGAGAGAAGCTGCGGTATTTAAATAATTTTTACCATTTTTTTGGTTTATTGTTGTAGTGTTACATAAACCGTTTGAAGCTCCAACTGCCATTGAAAATATATTTTTAATTGCTGCACAAGTTTCCACTCCAATAACATCGTTAGATGTAAACACATGATAATAATTTGTTGAAACTAGCCCAGAAATAAATTTTGCAACCTTAATATCTGTATTTGCAAAAACGACTGATGTATGAACTTTGTTTGCCAAACCTTTAGCCAAACAAGGTCCGCCAGCAGCTGTAATGTTTGTTCTTTTAATTCCATTTTTTTTAAGTAATCTTTCCATTTTGTGAGCTAAAACTTCATATTTATTGTTATGAATAGATAAACCTTTGGTAAGTATTAATATTGGCACATTATTTTTTAATAGTTTTCCCAACTCCATGGAGACCCATTCGATTCCTTTAGAAATAACTGCTACAACTATAAGATCAATTTTTTTATTAATTTCTTTACCGAGACTTTCAAATTTTACAAAATTAACATCTTTTGGAACTCTACAATTTAAAGAAGGATGTTTTCCGTCAGAATTTATCTGATCAATAAAATCATTTTCCAAATGTGTGCCAACAATAGATACAGAATGTCCATTGTCTGAACAAGGGAATGAAAAAGCTGTTCCCATTGATCCTGCGCCTAATATTAAAATCTTTGCCATAAATTATTCTCTAAAAATAAACCTTTTAATTAAATATATCACTGCAATTATCTCAATTTTACCGAATATCATAAAAAATATTAATGATATTTTTGTCAAATTACTTAAATCTAAAAAAATTAAATCATCAGTACCATATAAAGCTGAATTAACAGTATTGGTAAGTGTTAGAATAGATAGTTTAAAAGAATTTTCAAATGATAAATAATCAAAAGTCAAAATACAGGATAAAATAAAAATTGAAATAATAAAAGATAAGAAAACCAAGAATGCTATTTTAAGGTCTTGATCATCAATTTTTACATCAGAATTATATAAGTTTTTATCAACTATGTTCATTGGCTTAACGAGACGATAAATTTCTTGGTATGAAATTTTAAGAAGAATATAAATCCTAGTGTATTTGAATCCTGAGGATGTAGATATTAAAGAACCACCAATAATAGTTAAAAAAATAAAAAATAAAGATAAATCGCGACTTGAAGAATAAGTTGTAACACCTGATGTAGAAATAGACGAAGTAATAGAAAGCAATACATTCACAAAACCTTCTCCTGGTATAATAATAAAATAGAAAAATAAAGTTAATAAAATAATCAATAAACCTAAATGTAAATCTTCATAGTGATTTTTAAATAGAAATTTTTTTGTAATGATATCGTATATCAAGAAGAAATTAAATATAGGAATTAATAAAGTAATTGAAAAAATAAATATTTGTAAATCGTTTATCAAAATATTAGATAATTTGTTGTTTGAAACAAAACCTCCTGAAGTGATACTTGTAAAAGCTAGATTTACAGAATCTAGCAATCTTAGATCAGCAAGAGTATATAAAAATATTACAAAAATAGTTGAAAAAAAATAGATAAGTAAAATTTTTATAAAATTGTAATTGAAATTATTAAAAAAATTTCTACCAGATGCTCCTCCAGAAAGTAAATAAGCTGGTTTAATTTTAATTTGTTTTGATCCAATTGTGCCGATAGTTATTAGCAAAAATAACAACCCTCCCAGCCACTGAGAGCTTGACCTCCACAATAAAAGAGGTTCATCAATATTATTAATATTATGAATTATAGAGAAACCGGTTGTTGTAAATCCTGATACAGATTCAAAATATGCGTTTAATAAACTAATATCATAAATACTTAAAAAATATGGAATGCTAATTAAAAAAGGTACTAAAAAAAAGCTTAGTAAAATAAAAATAATTTGATTTATTAAAGTAATGTTCCTACTATATTTTCGTCCTACGAAGTAAAATAGACATCCCAAAAATAAAGAAATACAAAATGTTATAAGATATGAATTCAAACCTATAATAAAATCAAAATATATAGAATAAAAAATGTTTATTATGGTAAAAAGGGAAACGAGCAACATGTTTACCCCTAAAAAATATAATATAGCTTTATAATTCATTAAATAAATGAACTTATTCTAAACAAACTTTCTACTTTTTCTAAATGTTCTCTTTTTGTTAGAAATACGACTAAATCTTTTTTTTCGAAAATAAAATCAGATTTGGGTATTATCACTTCTTTTTTTCTTACAATTGCTCCTATTCTTATTTCTTGAGGAAGATTTGATTCCTTAATTGACTTGCTTATAAGTTCAGATGTTTCTAAAACTTCGGCCTCGATAAATTCATACTCGCCATCTAAAAGTGTATAAACCGTTTCTATTGTACCTTTATGCACATGTTTTAATATAGTTGATATTGTTGTGTGCCTTGGATCAACTAAATCGTTTATCTTTAATGATGATTGAAGCAAACTGTAATTTTTTTTATTTACAAGTGCTATAGTTCTTTTATTTGGGTTATTTTTTTCTGCGAGTACGCTTACCATAATGTTATCTTCATCATCATTCGTTAAAGATAAAATAGTTTCAGCTTCTTCTATATTGGCTTCTTTTAAAACATCTTCATCAAGTCCATTGCCATTAATCACAATTGTGTTATTTAATTCATTAGCGATAGACTCTGCCCTTTCTTTATTTTTTTCAATAATTTTTACTCTAACACCTTCAGAATCTCTTTCTAAATTTTTAGCAAGATTAAAACCAATATTTCCTCCACCGACTATAAGTATTTTTTTAGCCATTTTTTCCTCATGGCCAAATGCAGAAAGAGTTTTGTTAATTTGAGTAGCGTTTACTACGACAAAAGCTTTATCATTAACTAATAGTTTGTCTTTTTTCTTTAAGATAACAAATTTTTCACCTCTTATTACTCCTAAGACATTTGCTTTAAGATCTGGGAATCTTTTTGTAAGTTTACTTAGTTCTGTATTAACAAGAGGACATTTTTTTTTTCAATATAAATCTCTAAAACTTTTATTTTTCCATCGGCGAATGGCACGCTATCCAGAGCGCCTGGGGCGTCTAATTTTCTCTGCAATGATTTAGCAACTTCTAATTCTGGTGAAATAATTACATCAATAGGAAGATTAGATTCTCCATAAAGTTTACCCCATTTACCTCCTAAAAATTCTTGACTTCTTACACGTGCTATTTTTTTATTTATTTTAAAAATCGAGTGGGCAACTTGGCAAATAACCATATTAGTTTCATCATTTTGTGTAACCGCTACGATCATATCAGCATCTTCTGCTCCAGCTTTTTCTAATACCGATGGGTATGTAGCCCTTCCAACTACACCTTTTACATCTTGAGTGTCATTAATTTTCTGAATAAATTCGCTTGATTGATCAATAACAGTTATAGAATGACCTTGTGCAGACAATTGCTTTGAAATAGAAAAACCGACCCTTCCGGCTCCACATATGATTATATTCATTTAATTGACGCCTTTAATTCCTAAAGTTTTAAGCTTTCTATGTAAGGCAGATCTTTCCATTCCAATAAATTCAGCTGTTTTAGATATGTTTCCTCTATGTTTTTTTATCTGGGATGTTAAGTAGTCTTTTTCAAATTTTTCTCTAGCTTCCTTTAGAGGATAAGCTAATACGTTTGTATAAGAATTTTCTTCACTGACAGATTTTTTATGTGATAATGAATCTTTAACTAGACCATTAATATCCACATTTTTTTCGTTTGCTGACAAAATTGATATTCTCTCCACCAGATTTCTTAATTCTCTAACATTTCCTGGCCATTCATATTTATAAAATAAATCATAACCCGTATCTAGTTTCGTTTTATTTATACCATTTAATTCAGATATTTTCTCAGAAAAATAATTTAATAATAAAGGTATATCCTCTGGTCTATCTTTTAAAGATGGTATCAAAATAGGCACAACATTTAATCTATGATATAAATCTTCACGGAAATTTCCTTGATCTATTTCTTCTCTTATAAATTTACTTGATGTGCTTATTATTCTGACATTTACATTAATCTCTCTCGATCCATTAACGCGTTTGAATTTTTGATCTATCAAAACACGTAAAATTTTTGCTTGTGTTTCCAAAGGTATCTCTGAAATTTCGTCAATTAATAGTGTACCATCTCTAGCTTTTTCAAAAAAACCAAAATTAACTGTACCATCTTCATTTTCGCTACCAAAAAGTTGTAATTCATATTTTTCAGGATCTAACATTGCGCCGTTTACTACAATGAAAGGTTTATTTGATCTTTTTGATTTTTTGTGAATTTGTCTAGCAATTAACTCCTTGCCCCGAACCTGCTGGTCCTGAAATAAATACCCTGCTTTCTGTGCTGCTAAGTTTGTTAATCAAATTTCTTATTTTTTCAATAGAATTACTTTCTCCAATTATATCATACGAGCTAAAAAGTTTGCTTTCTAAAATCTTTTTTTCTTTTTTTAAATTTATATTTTCTAATGCTCTGTTAATAAAATTTAGCAGTCTTTCTGTCGAAAAAGGTTTTTGCAAAAATTCGAATGCACCGTGTTTTAGTGAATCGACTGCCATTTGAACATTCGCGTGTCCCGAAATCATTATTACCGGCACATCTTCATCTATTTTTTTAATATGATTTAGCAAATCTATACCATCATTATCTCCTTTATCTAACTTTACATCTATAATTGATACATCTGGAATTTTTTTATTAATTTCATTAATAGCTTGATTAAAATTAGCAGCGAGACGAACACTAAAACCCTTGTCTTTTAATATGCCAGAAATTAGTTCTCTAATATCTACATTATCATCGATGATTAATATTTCGTTACTCATAATACTTAGGTAAAGTTATTTCTACTCTTGCTCCATTCTTAATAGATTCAAATAAAATTGTGCTATTGTGATCACTTATAATTTTGCTAACAACTGCCAGTCCTAAACCTGTGCCATTTTGTTTTGTTGTGAAATACGGTGTAAGCATTTTTGATTTATCAACTTTGTCAAAGCCTACACCATTATCTTCAATAATAATGTATATATAATCATTATCTACTTTAATTTCTATGTTAATTTTCCCTTTAAAATCAACATTATTTTTTAACTTTTGGTGAATAGAGTCAATAGAATTTTTTAATAAATTTATAAAAACTCTATTGAGTTGTTCTTCGTCACCCTTAATATTATTTTTGGTTTCATTTTCTTTAAATTTAAATCTAATATTTGGTTCAGACAATATTAACAAATTGATAGCTCTATTAATTGTTTTATTTATATTTATTTTCTTTAAAATAGGTTTAGGCATCCTAGCAAAATCAGAAAATTCATTTACGAGATGATCTATATCTTTAATTTGTTTTGAAATTGTGTTTAAATAATTTGATAAGTTATTATTTTCGTCTTTGTTGTTTTTAAGATACTTTTCTCTAATCAATTCTATAGAAAGCTGAATAGGAGTTAAGGGATTTTTAATTTCATGAGCTAATTTTCTAGCAACATTTTCCCAAGCTTGGTGCCTTTCTGTGAGAAGAAGTTTATCTTGTTGTTTTTTTAATTTATCTATCATTAAGTTAAAATTTTTATTTAATTTCTCAAATTCCCTATCTGTATCTATTTTCGGAACTTTTGCATTTAAATCACCAGAACTAATTTTTTCAGAAGCTCCTATTAAATTGATAATAGGTCTAGTAAGTCTAGATGCAAAATTAATAGAAATTGTAACAGATAGAAAAAGAAGTAGAGAAACAATTAATACATATATAATAGCAAAAGTAATTTTAATACCTGTTTTTCTATCTTGAACTACATAATAAAAACTTACCGCTTCTCGAGTTTGTTGGAGATAATTTATTAATTTTGGATCCATATATTTAACAATATAAAGATATGTATCTATAAAATTATTTAATTTTACTAATGCAGAAGTCCTATTTGTTCTGGGATCTGTAAATCTAACAGGCTTTCCTTCCAAAGACATTTGAAAAGCTTCTTCAGGTGGTGAAATATACTCTAAATTAGTGTCAACTATATTAGACATGATAATTGTACCCGAGCTATCTAATAAATAAATTTCATCAAGTCTCCTAATTAATCTTTGTGTCGCTAAAAAATTACCGAATCTGTCTAAATTGTTGTAATACAAATTTGCCTGATTATTTACATCAAGAGCAATTAATAAAATATCAGATTCTACGGAATTAACCGTTTGATCTACATAATTTTTTGCTACTTCTGCTGAGTTATTTATTATATTTTTGATTTGTTTATCAAAGTATTTTTTGTACTCCCACATTAAATAGTGTAAGTGAAAATAAAGCTATAATAATTGATGGTAATAATGTAGTTATTGTAAAAAAAATTATATATCTTGAAGCAGTTTCTGAACCCAATTTTCTATTTCTTCTTCCTACAAAAATTTTGTATGTTGAGCGGACTATTAATGTAAAAAATAACAATAAAAAACATGCATCAATAAAAAGTAGAATTTGTAGATTAAAATTATTTAATTTAATAAAGCTTTGGTTAATAAAAGTAAAAAATGTTAATAAACCAAAGAATATGCAAGTGAAAGAAGTTGCTATTACCCATTTGTTATTTTTAATGGTATTAATCATTTATAGAATAATAGTTAATATTTAAAATAAATATAGAACAATTGTAAAAAATGAGCCTATTTCTTATACTATTAGCTGCTGGTGACAGTAAAAGAGTAAAATCTATAATCCCCAAACCCTTTCTTAAAGTAAATAATAAAACTTTAATTGAACATTCAATTAATGCATTCAAGAATTTTAATCAAATAAAAAAAACAATATTTGTATATAACGAAAAAAACAAAAAGTACTTAAATAAATTACATCTAAAAGATATTATAAAAATTAAAGGGGGTAAATCAAGACAAGAGTCTGCTTTTAAAGCTCTAAACAAAATAAAAAAGATGAATTGTAAAAAAGTAATAATCCATGATGTAGCTAGACCATTTCCCCCAAAAATTTTAATAAAAAACCTGATAAATAAACTTAAAAATAATGATGCTGTAATACCAGTAATAAAAACAAATGATGCTACAAAAAGAATATATGAAAATATTATATTTAAGAATATTCAACGTAATAACTTAAGATTTGCACAAACTCCACAGGGTTTCACTTATAAAAAACTCTACAAAAAACATAAAGAAAATGAAAATTTAGCTTTTGATGATGATAGCGCTCTATTTACTAAAACTGAAGAAAAAGTATTAGTTATAAATGGTAGCAAGAAAAATTTTAAAGTAACAGATAAAGAAGATTTAGATATTTTTAAATCTTTAAAAAAAGGAAAAACTTATAGTGGCATTGGTTTTGATATTCATAGATTGATAAAAAAAAGAAAACTTTATTTAGGTGGAATAAATATCCCTTCTGAATTTGGATTAAAAGGTCATTCTGATGCCGATCCAGTTTTGCATGCTATTATAGATAGTTTGCTTGGTGCCTGCAGATTGGGTGATATTGGAAAATTATTCTCAGATAAAAATAAAAAATATAAAAATATTAGATCAACAGTTTTGCTTAGAAGGGTAATTAAATTGATTAAATCTAAAAACTTCTCAATAGTTAATGTCGATATTAATATTATTGTTCAAAGACCTAAGATAAGAAAATATTCAAAGAAAATGATATACGCTATTAGTAAGTTGTGTGAAATAAATCATAATCAAATAAATATTAAAGGTAAGACTACAGAAAAACTTGGCCTAATTGGAAAGGGTAAAGCTATCGCTTCAGAAGTAATAACTTCAGTAATCAAATATGATTAAAGAAATTAATATATTTTTTTTAACATTTTTCTATATTGGAAAAATTAAATATGCGCCTGGAACTGTAGCTTCTTTCTTTGCTTGCATTATTTTTTTATTATTAATTAATGTCTTTAACTTCGAAGTTATATTTTTTATTACATTAGTAATTTTTATGTTCTCGTTTATTTCAATAAATTATTCTTCTGAAGTGTTTAGATCTGATGATCCCCAAGAAATAGTGATAGACGAAGTCGCGGGTCAATTGTTGGTTTTATTACCAATACCTGTATATGAAACTTTATATAATCTTCCCATGATTTATTATCTTGTCGGGTCTTTTTTGTTATTCAGATTATTCGATATATGGAAACCATATCCTATTAATTATATAGATGATAATGTAAGTGGATCTTTAGGAATAATGCTTGATGATATAATAGCAGCTATTTATTCAATTTTAATTCTAAGTCTTATATTTTTTTACTTAGGTGCTTAAATAAATGAAATTGCTTTGTAAAAAAATAGTTAGTTTGCTAAAAAGAAAAAAACTTAAAATAACTGTTGCTGAATCTTGTACTGGAGGTTTGCTTTCAAGTGCTATTACTTCTATCAGTGGCTCATCTAAAGTGTTTAATCTGGGTTTAGTTACTTATTCTAATGAGTCAAAAATTAAACTTCTTAAAATATCAAAAAAAATTATTAGAAAATATGGAGCGGTAAGTGAACCAGTTTGCAAAGCTATGGCTAAAAACGTAAGTAAAATTGGTAAAACTAATATTTCAATTTCTGTTACAGGCATTGCTGGGCCGCATGGTGGTTCAAAAAAAAAACCGGTAGGCTTAGTATATTTGGGATTTAAAAATGGAAATAAAATTAATATTAAAAAATACTTGATTAAAAATAAGGGACGTTCATATATTCAAAAAAATGCTGTTAGAAAATGTTTAGAATTAATTTTAAAATCTCTTAAATAATTCTGTAGCTCTTTTTTCAAAAGCATCAGCTATTTTTTTTAGGCCAATATTAAAGGATTTAGCCATTAGTATATTTAAAATTTTATTTTTTCAATTCAAAATTTATATGAAATTCTATCTCACTATTTTCCTTTATTTGATTAAAAATCCATTTATTTTCAAGATATTTTAAAGGACCATTCATGTTAGTTACGTAGATTATGTCATTATATTTTTCATAAGTAACGAAACTTTTATATGTCTCGTTAAAAAAACTTTTTCCTATTGTAAGATCGGCTATAATTTCAACTTTATCTCCCTTATCATTTTTGCTGTAAATTTTACTATCTAAGCACCAAGGTACAAATTCTGGATACTTTTCTATATCAAGAATCATTGTAATTAGGTTTTGTTTAGAACAGGATATTTCTTTTTTTATTGAAGCGGATGGCATTCTGCTTGCTTTTCTCTTAATTTCTTCATTTTATAAAAATCTTCATCGGCGTGATAAGAAGACCTTGTAAGTGGAGAAGAAGCAACAATTAAAAAACCTTTTGATAATGCTAATTCTTTTAAATTCTCTAAATTCGTCTGGATGCACATAACGATTTAATGGAAAGTGTTTTACTGTAGGTTGTAGGTACTGGCCAATAGTTAAAAAATCTACATTAGCAGATAATAAATCATCCATGACTTGGAGTACTTCATCCTTTGTTTCTCCTAACCCAAGCATAATACCAGACTTAGTAAATATTTTTTTTTTTGTTAATCTCTTTAACAGTTTTTAATAAATTTAAAGAAGCAAAATAACGAGAGCCTGGTCTTACGGACCTATATAAACTTGGAACAGTTTCAATATTGTGGTTAAAAACATCTGGATTAGCGTTGACAACTTTGGCATACGCTTCACCTTTTCTTAAAAAGTCAGGTGTTAGAGCTTCTATTGTAGTATTTTTATTTATTTTCCTTATTTCTAATATAACTTTCGAAAAGTGTTGAGCTCCACCATCCTTAAGGTCATCTCTATCAACTGATGTTATGACTACATGTTTTAAATTTAATTCTCTAGTAGCTTCAGCTATTTTTGTCGGTTCAAGAGGATCTAAAATATTAGGTTTTCCTGTCTTAACGTTACAAAAACTACATGCGCGTGTACAAATATCTCCCATAATCATAAATGTTGCATGTTTTGAACTCCAGCATTCTGAAATATTTGGACAGCTAGCTTCTTGACATACTGTGTGAAGTTTTTTTTTGTTTATAATATTTTTAGTTTCGAAATAATTTTTGTGTATCCAAAATTTTAGTTCTTATCCATTTTGGTTTTTTTTTAATTAAATGTATAGGATTATTTATTTTTTCAGGATGTCTAATTGTCATTAAATTTTTTATAAATTTTTTCGTTTGGCTTACCTACCATAAATTTTTCCCTATACAGTGTTTCAAGATAATCTAAATCAATTGTGTTAGTTAATAAATTATTTTTCATTTCTATTATGTTCAGTTGATTTCTAATAGATTTTTTTTCAATTAATAATTGTTCTTTAATATTTAATTTTTCAATATATGAAACAAGACCTCTTTCGCCATCTAAAAGATTGAGAATTACATAAGAAAATAAAAGTATATTAACAAATATAAATTTTCTTAATCTGAATATTTGTAAAAGTTTCATATGTTTAAACTTTAGCCATTTTTGCGTAACTTCCAAGCTCCTCTTCTATCCTTAATAAACGGTTGTATTTGGCGACTCTTTCAGATCTGGCTAAAGAACCTGTCTTAATTTGTGATGAATTTGTAGCAACAGCCAAATCAGAGATAAAAGTGTCTTCTGTATCACCAGATCTATGTGAAATTATTGTATGAAAATTATTTTTCTGGGCTAAATGAATAACATCTAAAGTTTCGCTAACTGTACCAATTTGATTTAATTTAATTAATATTGAGTTAGCAGATTTTTCATCTATACCTCTTCTTAACCTTTTTATATTCGTTGCAAATAAATCGTCACCTACGATTTGAATATTTGCATCATTTGTAAATTTTTTCCATGATTTCCAGTCATCTTCTGTAAAGGGATCTTCTATTGATTTAATTGGATATTTTTTAATTAGATCGGAATAATAATCGATTGTTTTTGGTTTATTTAATTCATTTGCTGCTACATCCAAACATATTGTAATATCTTCGCCTGGCTTAAAACCTGATTTTTCAATTGCCTTTATTATTATTTTAATTGCTTCTTCGTTGTTTTGTAAATTAGGAGAAAATCCACCCTCGTCTCCAACATTAGTAGTGTCTAACATTGATTTTAAGTTTTGAATTACTAAAAAACTTATTCTCATAGCTTCAGAAAATGTTTCAGCCTTATCAGGTCGAATCATAAACTCTTGGATATCTAGATTGTTCTTTGCGTGTACACCTCCATTTATAATATTTAAAAGAGGAACGGGTAATTGGAAATTCTTGGAATTATCTATATATTTAAATAAAGAAATATTTTTTTTCAATTGCTGCTATTTTGCAGGATGCAATAGAAGCAGCCAAAATTGCATTAGCGCCTATTTTCTTCTTTCCTTCTGTTCCATCTAAATCTATTAAAGTTTTATCTATTTTTTCTTTGATCACCGATTTCAATGTCTACTAGAGATTTTGCTATTGGTCCGTTTACATTATCAATTGCTTTAAAAACACTTTTACCAAGGTAATTTTTATTTTCTTTATCTCTTAATTCAAAAGCTTCATGGGTTCCTGTAGAAGCACCTGAAGGAATTATAGCTGACGCTCTAGAACCGTTATCTGAATAGATTTCAGCTTCTACTGTTGGATTTCCTCTGCTATCAAAAACTTGTCGACCCTTAATCTTTTTAATTTTTGCCATTCTTTACTAACTGATCTATTTCAACAAGTTGATTTAACAAACTTGGCATTTTTGATAATGGGACCATGTTGGGTCCATCAGATGGAGCGTTATCTGGATCGGGATGTGTTTCCATAAAAATTGCTGCAACACCTACAGCGATTGCAGCTCGAGCAAGATATTCTACAAATTCTCTTTGTCCCCCACTTTTATCACCCATTCCACCAGGTTGTTGAACGGAATGTGTTGCATCAAAAACTACTGGATAACCATTTTTTGCCATAATGGGTAACGATCTCATATCAGACACTAAAGTATTATAACCGAAGCTTGCTCCTCTTTCGGTAACTAAAATATTTTTATTTCCCGAATCTTCAATTTTCTTTGTAACATTCACCATGTCCCATGGCGCTAGGAACTGTCCCTTCTTAACATTTATAACTTTTCCTGTTTGAGCGGCAGCAATAAGTAAATCTGTCTGCCTACATAAAAAAGCTGGTATCTGCAAAACATCTACATGTTTTGAAACGACATTACACTGTTCTGAAGTATGCACGTCTGTTAAAACTGGTATTCCAAGATCTTTTCGAACCTTATCAAAAACTGGCAATGACTTTTCGAGACCAGCTCCTCTCTTTCCTTTTAAGCTAGTTCTGTTAGCTTTATCAAAGGATGTTTTATAAATTAGCCCTATCCCTAACTTTTCAGTAATCTTTTTTAACTCATTAGCAACTTCTAATGCATGTTTTTTTCATTCTCTAGTTGGCATGGACCCGCAATTAAAGTAAATGGACCTGTATTTGAAATATTTAATTTTCCGCATTTAACAATTTTATTTTCCATTAGTTACCTCTCCTGTTTGTTTCTGCGGCTTTAATAAATGAGGAAAACAATGGATGTGGCGTAAAAGGTCTTGATTTAAATTCTGGATGAAACTGAACTCCAACAAACCATGGGTGATTTTTTAATTCTATTATTTCTGGAAGCATACCATCAGGCGATAAAGCAGAAAAAATTAATCCTTTTTTTTCAAAATCTTCTTTAAATTTAATATTAACCTCATACCTATGCCTGTGTCTCTCCTTAATTTTCTTTACAGAATATATTTTTGATATTAAAGAATTATTTTTTTTAAAACAGCGTCATATAAACCTAATCTCATAGTTCCACCTAAATTTTTCTCGCTTCCTTGAATTCTTTTCTTTCCTTTTTGCCACTCTTCTAATAATCCCACTACTGGCGTACAATTATTTCCAAATTCGCTAGTAGATGCATTTTTAATATTTAATAAATTTCGTGCAGCTTCTATAATCGCCATTTGCATTCCAAAACAAATCCCAAAGAAAGGTATATTATTCAATCTTGCATATTTTATGGCAGCAATTTTACCTTCGCTGCCTCTTTTGCCAAATCCCCCCCTGGTATTAGGACACCAGATACATCTTTTAATAGCGATTTTATCTTTTCTGGTTTTAAATTCTCTGAGTCAATCCTCTTTAAACGGACTTTTACATTATTAGATATTCCTCCATGAATTAAAGCCTCATCTAAAGATTTATATGCATCCTTAAGATTTACATACTTGCCTATAATACCTATATTAACATCTTTTCTTGGATTTAATACCTTGGCAGTAATATTTTTCCATTTACTAAGGTCAGGTGATTTTTTATTTTTAATATTAAAGTGTGAGAGGACTCTATAATCTAATTTTTCTTTATGAAAGCTAATTGGAGCTTCATAAATAGTTCTAACATCTACAGTTTCAATTACATTATCTATATCAACATTACAAAATAAAGATATTTTTTTTTCTTTCTGCTTTTGGTATCTCTCTTTCTGATCTACAAATTATTATATCTGGTTGTATACCCAAGCTTCTTAACTCTTTTACTGAATGTTGGGTTGGTTTGGTTTTTAATTCGCCTGAGGCTTTTAAATAAGGAACTAAAGTTAAATGAATAAACAAACTATTTTTTTTTCCAATATCATTTGAAAATTGTCTTATAGCTTCAAGAAAAGGTAAACTTTCTATATCGCCAACAGTACCTCCAATCTCGCAAATAATAAAATCTTCATTTTTTACATTTTGAGATATAAATTTTTTTATTCGGTCAGTAACATGCGGAACCACTTGAACTGTTCCTCCCAAGTAATCCCCTCTTCTTTCTTTTTTTATTATATCGCTATAAATACCACCTGTAGTGATGTTGTCTGATTGTGTAGCGGAGATTCCGGTAAATCTTTCATAGTGTCCAATATCTAAATCTGTTTCAGCTCCATCATCGGTAACAAAAACTTCTCCATGTTGAAATGGACTCATTGTTCCAGGATCAACATTTAAATATGGATCCAGTTTTCTAACTCTTACATTAAAACCTCTAAGTTGTAATAATGAAGCGAGCGAAGCTGAAGTGAGACCTTTACCTAATGAGGAAACCACGCCGCCAGTGACAAATACATATCGCGCCATGGAAGTATCTTATACTAAAATTTTAAAACAAAATAAAGACAAATTATTACTCAGATTTTGGAATCTTGGGCTCTGATGAATCTTCTTCAGTGTCAATTTTTTCTAAAATTGATGTATTTGATATTTCTTGATTTGATATTATTGTTAATGAAATACTAGTTATAATAAATAGTGTAGCAATAATTGCTGTTGCTTTAGTCAAAAAACCTCCAGCAGATCTTGAAGATATAAAACTTTCCTGAGAAGCTCCCAGACCAAGAGCTCCACCTTCAGACTTTTGTAAAAGAATTACAATAACTAGCAAAACGGCCAAAATCACATCAAATACTAAAATTAAAAATTCCATGGTTGTTATGTATAGTAATTTTTTATTATATCAACAAACTTTTTTGGTGATCTTGAGGCTCCACCAATTAAAAAGCCATTAATTTCAGAAATAGATGAAAATTTAGCAATATTTTTATCATTAACTGAGCCTCCATAAATTAAAATGGGTGATTTTTTTATTTTCAAAATTTTTTTTATTTCTCTTTTAACAAAAATAAATATTTTTTTCAGTTCACTCATATTAGGAATATTGCCAGTTCCAATCGACCAGACTGGTTCGTAAGCTATAATAATTTTTCTTGGATTATTTTTAATATTAAGAGATTCTCTTAATTGTTTTTTTATGACTGAAAATGTCTTTTTAGCTCTTTTTTCTTTCAATGTCTCTCCAATACAAAAAATAATTGTTAAATTAGCATTTAAAGCTGATTGAATTTTCATTTTAATTTTTTTATTATTATCACCATCTAGTCTGGACTCTGAGTGACCTAATATAATATATTCCGCACCAACTTTTTTTATCATCGAAGCACTTTCCGAACCAGTAAATGCACCATAACCTTCTTTGTGGTGACAATTTTGGGCACCAATTGAAATTGATTTGTATTTATTATTTTTTGAAAAAAAATTAATAAGAGAATTTGGTATACATAATACAATTTTATTTCTTTTTCTCTTTTTTTTGAATTTTGATGAAACTTGATGTAATAATTTTATGCTTTTTATCTGGCTAATATCGCCAAACATTTTCCAATTACCTATAAAGTATACTAATTTATTTGTCATGATTCAAAATTTAATTTATAGAGTATTTAATTATATAACAATAAAAAAAAACTAATATGTTAGGTGCAATTAGAAAATTCTCAAACACAATTTATGCAAAAATTGTTTTAGTTATAATCGCTATTCCTTTTGTTTTTTGGGGAATGGGAGATTTATTCAGAGGCGGTAGCCAAAATACAATAGTTAAAATTGGTGACGATAAAATATCTAAAAACGAATTTATTAATTACGTGAGAGTTTATTCGTCTGCATATGCTTCTTTAGATGAAAAAATAATCGATGATTTATTAAATAAATTTATTGCCTACAAATTAATTTCAAAAGAAGTAGAATATTTTAACATTAAACTATCAGATAAATCGCTAAAAACAATTATTACAAATAAGAGAAATTTTAAAAGAGATAATGCTTTTTCTAGAACAGAATATGAAAAATTTTTAATTGCAAATAATTTAAATGCATCTACATATGAAAAAAATATTGTTGAGCAAGAAAAAAAATTTCATCTACTTAACTTTATAGGAAGCGGAATAAAACCCTCCCTTATATCTATAAATCTTGAATACGATTCAATAAATCAAGAAAGATTAGTTCATATGATAAATTTAGATGAAGCTTTTTCTAATCAATTATTATTTACAGAAAAGGAAATTAAATCTCACTTTGATAGTAATAAGGAAAAATACAAAGATATATACAAGCATATAAATTATATAAAATTAAATCCAAAAAACTTAACTACTGACAATGAATTTAGTGATTTATTTTTTAAAAAAATTGATGAAATTGATGATTTAATAGTAAACGGTGTTGCTTTCGATCAAATATTAAAAAAATTTAACCTAGATTCATTTACAACTATAAATTTAAATAGAGAAGGCTTAGACAAAAATGTAGCAAGTCAAAAAGAAATTCCTAAAAATCTAATAAAAAACATTTTTAATATTAATGAATCCCAACCTGTAATTTTAGTACAAAGTAAAGATTCTTATTTTATTATTGAATTAATTAAAACTGAGGCAGTTTATAAAAAAATTTCTGAATCAAAAGTAAAAAGTGATGTAATAATAAATCTTAAAAATACAAAAAAAAGAAAATTAATTGCTAATTTAATTGATAAAATTAACAAAAATAATTTTAGCAAAATTGAGTTCGATCAATTTTTAAAAGAAAAGAATGTCCCTAAAAAAATACTAAAATTTACAAGTCGTAATGATGACAAAGCATTAAAAAAAGAAATTATAAATCAAATTTATTCTTATCCAGAAAAGAAAGTAATTATTGTTGCAGATCTGGGATTTAAAGAAACTTACTTAGTATATATAGAAGAAATTAAACGAGCTACCATTAGTAAAAATTCTAAGGAATTTGAAGAATATTCTGAAATAACTAAAGCTAGGTTTACAAATAATATATATAATACTTACGATACATATCTTAAAAAAAAATATAAAATAGATATTAATTATCAAGCATTAGATAGTATTAAAAATAACTTTAAATGAATATAAGTGTAAATTTTAGTAATTTTAAAAAAAAACATAAAAATAAACAAAATCAAATAATATCGCATAAAGATAACTGCCGAGATAAAAAGATTATTGAAAATTTAATAAATAATTTTTTGAAAGAAAAAAATAGTTTTATTTTTGAATCTGTGGAAAAGAGGAAAATTAGAGGTCGTTATACAATATTTGGAGCAGATCCCGATAAAATCTGGGAATTTAAAGGAAATAAAATCAATGTTATTACTAACAAAAAAAAAAGAAATTAATTAAAGGTTTGCCATATCCTTATCTTAAAAAACTTATAAAAGATTTTTCTTTTAAACTACCAAAAAATTTACCTCCTATTTGTTCACTATTAGTTGGTTATTTTTCATATGACATAATTCGGTATATTGAGAAAATACCAGACAAATGTAATGATGATTTAAAAATTCCTGATATAAGATTAATTAGACCAAAAACGATTATAATTCACGACAATTTACGTAAAAAACTTTATTTCATAATTAACTGCTTTGCAGATCAAAAAATCACTAATTATAAAAAATATTACAATGATCAGCTACATAAAATTAAGCTTTTAAAAAGTCTAGCTTTTAATTACCAGCCCAGCAAGACAAAGCAATATAAAAACAAAAATAAAATTATAGTAAAGTCAAATATTTCAAAAAATAAATTTAAAGAAATAGTATTAAAAGCAAAAAAATATATTGAAAAAGGAGATATTTTTCAGGTAGTGCTTAGTCAAAGATTTGAAACTAAATTA
>CACFOC010000004.1 GCA_902567945.1 uncultured Pelagibacteraceae bacterium
GTTATGCATAAACCTGGGAAACTTTAAAAACTTATAAGTCCTAATACATCTTTAAAAAGAACTAGAAAAAAATACGTAGCCGCAATACATCCAAATAGTAGTCTTACAAAATCTCTTTCACCATCTTCTTTTCTATAAGTTATGCCGTGCCGCGCAATTAATGCTGTTACTACTAAAAAAATAATATTTACTAATTTTTCATATTCTGGTGGAATAAAATCGAACATTATTTTTTTTTATATAATTCTGGATAGGCTATGCTTTTTTCAACATATGGCGGAAAAAGGTCAGCAGGTTCTTCAATGCTCACATAATTTGCTGCCATATAATGACTACCTATAAAAACTATTCCAACAATAAATGCATAAAAAATTCCAAGTCTTTTCCTTTTTTTTTCATCTTTTATTGACTCACCAAATTCATGATCATAAACATGATATTTCTCATCATAAGCGTTTAAAACATTAGCATTTTCCATTTTTAGGATGTCTATGGCATAATATGTTACCCAAATAGGTATTATTCCTGAGACCATATATTCGCTGAATATTTTATTTATTTTTTCTTCAGGTAAATCTTTTTTGTACCAAACCTTATAGGCTAATTGTATTAATTGAAACTCTCCTATTTGAAGTATATTTGCAGCGTTAAGGATTTCAGATCTCTTCGGATTGTCATCCCAGTCAGGTTTGACTAAAGTTTTAACTAAATCATTCACTATTTATTTTTCCTATTTTCTACCAAACTCTCAACCACAGTTGGATCTGCCAAAGTAGTTGTGTCTCCCAACTGATCGTGTTCATTTGCTGCAATTTTTCTTAAAATCCTTCTCATAATTTTGCCAGATCTTGTCTTTGGTAAACTTGGAGCAAATTGAATTAAATCAGGTGTAGCAATTGGTCCAATTTGTTTTCTTACCCAGAGTTTTAAATCTCTTTCAAGCTCTCCAGAAGTTTTTTCTCCAGCATTTAAAGTAACATAGCAATAAAGTCCATTTCCCTTAATATCATGTGGAAAGCCGACTACAGCAGCTTCAGCAACTTTGGGATGTGCAACGAAAGCACTTTCTAGTTCTGCAGTACCAAGATTATGCCCTGATACTATAATTACATCATCTACTCTTCCTGTTATCCAATAATATCCATCCTCATCTCTTCTACATCCGTCTCCAGTAAAATATTTTCCATCAAATTGTGAAAAGTAAGTATCAATAAATCTTTGATGATCACCAAAAACGGTTCTCATTTGTCCGGGCCATGACTGTGATATACACAATCTCCCTCTACAAGCACCTTTTAAAACTTTTCCTTTTTCGTCTACAATAACTGGCTTAATTCCATAAAATGGTTTAGTTGCTGATCCAGGTTTAAGATCAATTGCTCCAGGTTGGGGCGAGATTAATATTCCTCCTGTCTCAGTTTGCCACCACGTATCAACAATTGGACACTTAGAATTTCCAACAACTTTATAGTACCATAGCCAAGCTTCAGGATTGATTGGCTCACCAACTGTACCTAAAAGTTTTAGTGATTTTCTGCTAGTTTTATTTACTGGTCCTTGGCCTTCTTTCATAAGAGCTCTAAGAGCAGTTGGTGCAGTATAAAAAATATTTACTTTATACTTATCAATAATCTGCCACCATCTTGAAAAATCAGGATAAGTTGGAATACCTTCAAACATTATCGTCGTTGCTCCATTAGCAAGGGGACCATAAATAATATAACTATGTCCAGTTACCCAGCCTATGTCAGCCGAACACCAATAAATATCATTTTTTTTGTAATCAAAAATATATTGATGAGTCATTGAGGCATAAACCATATAGCCTCCTGTCGTATGCAATACTCCTTTTGGTTTTCCTGTAGATCCTGAAGTATAAAGAATAAATAAAGGATCCTCAGCACCCATTTCTTCTGGCTCACAATTTTTTGGAGCTAATTTTGTAAGATCATCATACCAAACGTCTCTACCTTCAACCCAATTAATTTCGTTACCTGTTCTTTTTACTACTATGCATTTTTTTACATTTGGGCAATTTTGTAATGCTTCATCTGTTATTTTTTTTAAAGGTATTATTTTACCTCCTCTAATTCCTTCATCGGCAGTTATGATATAATCGGATTGACAATCATTAATTCTTCCTGCTATTGAATCTGGAGAAAATCCCCCAAATATTATTGAATGAATTGCTCCAATTCTGGCACAAGCTAGCATTACATATGCCAGCTCTGGTATCATAGTTAAATAAATAGTAACCCTATCACCTTTTTTTATACCAAGTTCTTTTAAACCATTAGCAGTTTTACATACATTTTTATGAAGTTCTTTATAACTTATTTGTTTAGAATCTTTAGGGTCATCACCAACCCAAATAATAGCTGCTTTGTTTTTTTTATCTTTTAAATGTCTATCAATACAATTTACTGATGCGTTTAGAGTTCCATCATAAAACCATTTAATTTTAACATCGGTTTTACTATATTTAACATCTTTGATTTTACTATATGGTTTTATCCAATCAATTCTTTTTCCTTCTTTTCTCCAAAAACCTTCATTGTCTTTAAGTGATAATTTATATTTTTTTTGATATTGGCTATTATTGACATAAGCCCTATTTGCCCATTTTTTTGGAACCTTAAAAATTAGCTCATTTGAGGGTTGTTTTTTTATTTTTTTCTTATTTTTATTTTTTCTTTTTTTTTGTGATTTATTTTTTTTAACTTTTTTTCTTATTTTTCTTCTTCTTTTTTGCGATTTGTTTTTTTTAACTCTTTTTCTTATTTTTCTTCTTCTTTTCTTTTTTTTCTTGGGCATAAAATTATTTCCAAGTTTAAACTTTACCCATCTTACATAATTTTTTCCAGTATTTTAAATCAACTTTCATAACAGATAATCTGCTTTGTTTTACTAGAGAAAAATCTTGAAAATGCTTATTTTTTTTGATTTCAGCTAAATTTATTTCCCTTTTCAGGGGATATAAGGCCTTTATAATGACTGATACGAACTTTTTGGTTTTATCAGTTTTGTCTAAAAAAGCTTCTTTTTTAACTTCAGCAATTCCAACTATACTTTTTACTTTACCAGTATGATAAAAAAAACATTTATCTCCAATCTTCATGTTTCTCAAATTATTTGCTGCTTGAAAATTTCTTACGCCATTCCATTCAGCTCCTTGATCCCCAGACTTTAATTGCTGTTTCCACGACCATTCGTCAGGCTCAGTCTTTACTAACCAATAGTTTTTCATTGACATAAAAAAAAACCCACATAATTTGCATTATGTGGGTTTAATTTTTAAATTTTATTTAATTAAAATTTATAACCAACTGAGATCGAACCATAAGCTATAGTTGGATCAGCTGTAATTTTAGTAGTAGTTGTTATTCCGTTAGAAGAACCTTTACCAGTTACTGAGATCGAATCGAAATCATGTAAACCAGCTTCAGATCTAACGAATAATCCGCTGTCTAAAACTGTTCTAGTACCAATGGCAAAAGTTTCACCACTTAGGTCTCCTGGAGTTGTTACGTCACCAGAAACAGAAGTTTCAGCTTCTACTACACCGTATTTAAAATACATAGATGAAGTATCGCTCATTACAAATGTTGGTGCGATGTAAGCAGTCCACATATCTTCAACTTGGAATTTTACTTCCGTTGTGTTGGACTTACTTGCTAAATCTGATTTTGTCGCTAGTTTAGCTTCACCTGAAAAGAATGTACCACCAATATCCAGTATCATTCCTCCCATTGGTATAGCATAACCTAACTCAGCACCTGCAATCGTAGCAACTTTACCGGCTGTACCAGTAGTTACGTTACCTTGATTGTCATTGTGCGAGGCATCAGCTTCAACACCAACTACCGCAGCGTTAATACCTAAGTAAGGTCCTGCGAAAGCTTCTTCATTTGCCTTAAGCGGAGTCATCAATAAGCAAGCTATTGCAATAGCGCTGCTCATCAACTTAATTAGTTTAGTCATGTTTACTCCCTTTTATTAAAGTTATTTTTAATTTAAAAATAATTAATAGAAATCTATTTAAATTTCGCTCTATTGCATAGCATTATCTTGTAACGGCAGAATCCAATACTAACAAAAATGCTTAATTCATACAAAAAACATTGATTTTATTATGTTTTTTTGATGTGACTTTTTTACAACATATTATAAAATTATACAGAATCTAGTAAAAATCCAATATTTTCAACATTTATTACTTCAATTTTACCCCAGCGCCCTTAAGGAAAGGCGCCGAGTAATCCAATGGCCATCTGGCTTTTGATGGAAACTCTAAATTATTAGTCATGTTGATTTTAAAGCGTTCGATACCAGCCCAAGCAATCATAGCAGCATTATCACTGCATAAATTTATTGGTGGGAAAACAGGTAAAAATTTATTTTCTTTAGCCAATTGAGTTAAATTTTTTCTAATGGATAAATTAGATGCTACCCCTCCTGCAATTACAAAATAATTCAATTTTTTTTGTTTGTTTACTAAAAATTGGTCCATTGCTACTTTAGTTTTTTCATAAAGTATTTTGTTAATAGTTTTTTGAAAAGATGCAGCTAAATGGTATTTTTCTTTTTCATTTTTTAATTTTTTGGAAGCTCTAAGTACAGCAGTTTTAAGACCAGCAAAAGATAAATTACAACCTCCTTTTTTTAAAATCGGTTTTGGCAGTTTAAAATAATCGCAGTCACCTTTTTCTGCCCATTTTTCAATTTCTGGTCCTCCCGGGAATTCTATTCCTAAAATTTTTGCCGTTTTGTCGAAAGCTTCTCCAAGTGCATCATCAATTGTTGTTCCAAGTCTTCTATATTTGTTAATTCCATTTACTTCTAAAAATTGAGTATGTCCTCCTGAAATTAGTAATAGCAAATATGGAAATTTAATATTTTTATTTATTTTTGGACTTAAAGCATGACCTTCTAAATGATTAATGGCAATAAAGGGCTTTTTTAAAGATCCGGCGATTGCCTTGCCAGCATTTAACCCAACAGTTAAGCAAACTATTAGCCCTGGTCCAGCCGTAGCTGCAACTCCATCTATATTGTTTATGTTAAAGTTGCTTTCGTTAATTGCTTTTTTAATTATAAACTCAATTTTCTCAACATGAGCTCTTGCAGCTAAATCAGGAACAACACCACCAAATTCTTTATGTATATCTACTTGGCTAGACACGATATTTGATAAAATTTCACCAGTTCCATCAGTTTTTTCTTGAACAATAGATGCTGCAGTTTCATCACAACTTGTCTCTATCCCCAAAAAAGTAAGCTTTTCTCTCATGTTTGAATACCTGTCTATAAATATAAAATAATAATATAACATATATAATTTTTAATAATAATAATGAAAGATAAGAAAAAATTTATAATTGGTTCTCGAGGAAGTAAGCTATCACTAGCTTATTCAAGGCATGTTAAGAATTTACTAATGCAATCTATTCCACATTTTGATGACAATTTAATAGAAATAAAAATAATAAAAACCTCAGGTGATATATTTCAAAATAAGAAAATATCAGATATTGGAGGCAAGGGTGTTTTTTCAAAACAAATTGAAGAAGAACTATTAGATTCAAAGATTGATTTAGCTGTTCACTCATTAAAAGATTTGCCTACAGAAATGACCAAAGGTTTGTGTATAAAAGCAGTAGTTAAAAGAAATGATCCAAGGGATGCTTTTTTAAGTTATTCAGGCAAATCCTTTTTTGAACTTGAGTCTCAATCAATAATCGGCACAAGTTCATTTAGAAGACAGGCACAACTAAATTTATTACGAAAAGATGTTAAGGTAATTGCTATGAGAGGAAATATTGACACAAGAATTAGTAAATTAAAAAATAGAGAGTTTGACGCTATAGTTTTATCTTTAGCTGGAATTCAAATGCTTCATTTAGAAAAAGAAGTTAAAGCAATTTTTACTACCGAACAAATGTTGCCAGCTATAGGCCAAGGAGTAATTGCTTTGCAGTGCAAAAAAGATGATCTAAAAACTTTAGATATTTTAAAAAATATAAATGATAAAGTTACTTATTATTGTATTCAAGCAGAGCGAGCGCTACTTGAAGCAATAGGTGGAGATTGCGATACGGCAATAGGAGGTCTAGCTAAATTATCAAATAATGAAATATTTTTAAAAAGTGAACTTTTTTCAAATGACGGAAAGAAAAAATTTCAATCCCAAAGTTCTGGACATTTTAAAGAAGCTAAAGAAATAGGATATAGAGTTGGCAAAGAGTTATTAAAAAAAGCTGGCTCAGATTTTACACCACAAGGAAATTAAAATGCATATTGTAATTACAAGACCTAAAGAAGAATCTTTGCACCTTATTGAAAACCTAATAAGGTTAGGTCATACAGTGACACATCTTCCAGTAATTAAAATTGAAAAATTAGAAACGGAGAAAATAAATTTACTAAATTATCAAGCTGTAATTTTTACAAGTTCAAATGCTATAAAATTTATGAATATTGAAAGATTTAATTCAAAAATTAAATGTTTTTGTGTGGGAAAAGCAACTGAGCTTACAGCAAGACAAGTGGGTTTTATAAATACTAACACTTCCGAAGGTACTGTAGATTCTTTAGTTGAACTAATTATGAGAACTTTGGATAGCAAGTCAGGAAAATTACTTTATTTAAGCAGTGAGTTTATTTCTAAAGATTTAGATAAAGATTTAATTAAATCAGGATATTCAGTAGACAGAATTTCAAATTACACTTCTCTTCCAGTTGATGAAGTCGATAAAAAAACATTAGATTTTTTTGAAAAAAAACCACCAGATGTTATTTTTATTTATTCTTCAAAGAGCGCTAAAAATTTATTTAATCTAATAAATAAATATTCACTTTTAAACGTAGTGACTCAATCTAATCTAATGTGTATAAGCGAGAAGGTATTACTAGTATTAAAACAGATTAAATGGAAAAAAGTATTTGTTTTTAGTCCTGGAGAAGAAGAATTTTTGTTAAATAAAATTAGGTAAGAAATGGATATATTTAAAAATTTTTCAACTTTATTTATTGAAGTGTGGGATAAAGGTATTCTTGGTGTAGATATTTTCCAAATAATAATTGGTTTGGGAATTTTTTTAATTTTTTTATTATTTAGAGGTTTTATTAGTAAAGTTATTATTAATCGTTTAAAAAAAATAACAAAAAAAACTACAAACAAACTAGATGATACCTTTGTTCAGGCAATGGAGGGCCCGGCAAGATTTTTTCCTATTGTTATAGGTTTTTTTATTGCAAGTTATTATTTAGAATTTAGCCCCGAGTCACAATCATTTATAGATAATATAAACAAATCACTTATCACAGTTTTAATTTTTTGGTTAATACATCAATTTATTCAACCCGTTAGTTATCTCTTAGGAGGGTTAGAAAAACTTTTAACAAAGGAGTTAATTGGATGGATAGTTAAAGCTTTTAAAATACTAATTATTATTTTAGGCGCTGCAGCAGTTCTAGAACTTTGGGGAATAAAAATAGGACCAATAATTGCTGGACTAGGTTTGTTTGGTGTTGCAGTAGCATTGGGAGCTCAAGATTTATTTAAAAATTTAATATCAGGAATTTTGGTATTAGTAGAAAAAAGATTTAAAGTTGGTGACTGGATTATTGTCGAAGATATTATAGAAGGCATTGTTGAAAGAATAGGATTTAGATCAACTGTTGTAAGAAAATTTGATAAATCAATAGCAATTATTCCAAATTTTCAATTTGCAGAAAATGCAGTAATTAATATAAGTGAGACAACCAATTGGATAATTAGTTGGGTTATTACTTTGCAATACAATACTACTGTCGAACAACTTAAAAAAATTAGAGATGAAATAGAGAAATATGTTACTTCTCATAAAGACTATAACACTAGTTTAGGTCATGCGGTTAGAGTAGATAAGTTTTCAGACAGTTCAATAGATATGTATATTAGATGTTTTACAGTTACTGATGATTGGGATGAGTGGCTTGCAGTCAAAGAAAGATTAGCAATAGAAATTAAACAAATTGTAGAAAAAAATAATGCTTCTTTTGCATTTCCAAGTCAGTCTATTTATGTGGAAAAAAAATGAAATCAATATTTATTTTATTAGATAGTATAATTACCATTTATTTATGGATTATTATTATTAATGCTATTTTAAGTTGGCTAGTTGCATTTAAAATTCTTAATACGCAAAATAGATTTGTTTTTTCCGTACTTGATGCAACTTATAAAATGACAGATCCTGCCTTGAATAAAATACGAAGATTTATACCAACCTTTGGTTCGATAGATGTGTCTCCTGTTATCTTGATTTTACTTTTAATGTTCTTAAGAAATATTATTTTCGAAATTTTTGCACCAGGTTTATTCTAAAATGATTATAGATGGGAAAAAAATAGCAGCTGAGCTGCGAGAAGATTTAAAAAAAAAGGTGGTGGAACTTAAATCTAAATATAATTCTGTTCCTGGACTAACTGTAATTTTAGTAGGCGAAGATGCCCCAAGTAAGATTTATGTAAAAAATAAAGAAAAATTTGCAAAAGAAGTTGGAATGAATTCAGAAGTAATTAAATATTCTGAAAAGATAGAGGAAAAAGTTCTTTTAAATAAAATTGAGGAATTAAATAATGACAAGAAAGTTTCAGGTATATTAGTTCAGCTTCCTTTACCGAAACATATTGATAAAAGAAAAGTTATTGAAACTATAGATCATAAAAAAGATGTTGATGGTTTTCATCCCATGAATGTTGGTAATTTATCTTCTGGGTATGACAGTAGTATTCCATGTACACCTCTTGGATGTAGTTTATTACTTAAAAAAATTGAAAAAAATTTAAGTGGAAAACACGCAGTAGTAATTGGAAGATCTAACTTAAATGGTAAGCCAATGACTCAATTACTTCTAAAAGAAAATTGTACGGTTACCATTACTCACTCAAAGACAAAGGATTTAAAAAAAGAATGTCTCAGAGCAGATATAATTATTGCGGCAGTAGGAATGCCCCGATTAGTCAAAGGAGATTGGGTAAAAAAAGGTGCAATAGTTATTGATGTTGGAATTAATAAAACTGATTCGGGCATAGTGGGTGACGTTGATTTTGATGAAGTTTCTAAAGTTGCTAAAGCAATTACACCAGTTCCAGGTGGCGTGGGTCCAATGACTATAGCTTGTTTACTCAATAATACTGTTGAGTGTTTTAAAAAAACTCATTCTAATTAATCATAATGTTTCCAAAAAAATATTCACAATTATTATTTGTTTTAATTATGGGATTTTTAATGAGTCTTCTCATGACTTTAATCATTACCTTTGTTAATACAGGAATGGATGACGAATATACGCAAAGGTTTTTAAAAGCTTGGACTGTTAGCTTGCCAATTGCTATTGGAACGGCTTTATTTGTTGGACCTTTTGCAAAAAAATTTGTAGATAAAATAACTAAATAGAATTTATGTATAGTTCAATGAAGTGGATTGTGTTTGTTACTGGATGGATGACATTTAGAGCAGTTGGTTCTACCTTATTTTTATTTTGGACAATAACTGGTAATGAAAGAGCAGCACCTTCAGAATGGGTTTTGCCATTAATTGGTGACTTTATTATAGGAACAACAGCTTTTTTTTTAGTTTATGGTATAATAAAAAAACCTTCCTCTTTTTTATGGGGGATATTACTTTCCTGGAATATTTTAGGACTTATAGATTTAATTGGTGCTATAGCAATTAGCTTATCAGTTCCCTATGAGCCAATACCAGAAATAGGTTTAACAAGTTTAGGTGTTAGATTTATATTGATTTTAAATACGTTTTTACAAATATCTTGTTTATATTTTCTTTTTAAGAATGAAGTTAAAAATCATTTTCATAAATTATAAAAGTCTATAGTTTTTTTTTATGAAAATTAATAAATCTTTCAACATTTGATTTATTAAATGTTTTGTTTTCTTCAAAAGATACTTTCTTCATTGAGTAAGCGTTACTTTTAGTTTGTCTTGAGACAATTGTAATATTGCCTTTATATAACTTAAGTTTAACTGAACCATTTACTTTATTTCTTTTTCTATCAATAATTTTTTGTAGTTTAAATCTTGCTTTTGAATACCAATAACCATTGTAAATGAGTTCTGCGTATTTAGGCATTATCTCATCTTTTTGATGCATTGTTTCTTTATCTAAAGTAACAGACTCCATTGCTCTATGAGCTACCATTAGTAAGGTTCCACCAGGAGTTTCATAAACACCTCTTGATTTTATTCCAATAAATCTATTTTCAACTAAATCGACTCTTCCAATCCCATTCTTACCTGCAAGAATATTTAGTTTTTGTAAAAGATTTCCTGGTGATAATTTTTTACCATTAACTGATATGGGATCTCCATTTTTAAACCCAATAGCTACATATGATATTTTATTAGGTGCTTTTTCAGGAGCAACTGTTCTTTGAAAAATAAATTCTGGTGCCGCATTTTTTGGATTTTCCAAGACTTTACCTTCAGTAGAGGTATGAAATAAATTATCATCTACAGAAAATGGAGAGGCTCCTTTTTTATCTTTAGGTATTAGTATTTTATTTTTTTTTGCATATTTAATTAAATCTGATCTTGAATTTAATTTCCATATTCTCCACGGTGCAATTACTTTAATTTTTGGACCAAAATAATGATATCCAAGTTCAAATCTTACTTGATCGTTACCTTTGCCTGTTGAACCATGTGAAACTGCATGGGCATTAAATTTTTTTGCAATTGCAATTTGTCTTTTTGCAATTAAAGGTCTTGCAATAGATGTTCCTAATAAATAAACACCTTCATAAATAGCGTGACCTCTGACCATTGGGTAAATATATTCTTTTGCGAATAAATCTTTTAAGTTTTCAATAATAATTTTTTTTACCCCAAGTTTTTTTGCATTTTTGATAATTTTTTCTTTATCAATTTTTTGCCCGATGTCAGCAGTATAAGATATAACTTCTGCATTATATTTTTCTTGTAGCCATCTAAGTATTATAGAAGTGTCTAGACCGCCAGAATAGGCAAGTACTATCTTTTTTTGCTTTTTCATTAATTATCTAGTTTTTAACCACAACTTTTTTTTGCAGTATTATAAGCTTTTGTAAAACCCATCATAGAATAGTGGTCAGTTGTTTGATCGCCCTTATCTGAATTTCCAATAATCATAAGTCTTGAAGCTTTTTTCATAGTAATAATTAATTTTTTTTCGTCGTCATTATCAACAACCCAAGCAAATTTTCCTTTTGAAAATAAATCATAAGTTCTTTTCCCGGATTTTGCTTCTACTGGCGCCTTAAGTTTAAATTCATAACCGTTGGTTACACTAATTTCGTTTTTAATATTTTCACTTGGTCTAAAACTTACAAATAATCTTGAAGGATCTCTCTTTAGTTTTTTTGGGGCTCTTATTACAGGTATTGATTGGGCATAACATATTTTATTTCCATCCTGCAATAATTTAAAAGATTCCCAGTCTTTAAATTTTCCTAAGCTTTTTAAATTTTCTTCAGCACTTAATATTCCAAAAGAGAAGTAAAATAAGAAAATAATTAAAATATTTTTGATTATTTTTATGTGCATGGGTTTGTATATTTTTTCTGTATTTCTCCAATTTTTTTTATAATTTCTTTGTCTAAATTAATATCTACACTATCTATATTAGTTTTCAACTGCTCCATTTTAGTAGCACCAATTATTACCGAGGTTACAAATGGTTGGATTTCGCAAAATTTAATGGACATTTGAGCAAAATCTAAATTAAAATTTTTTGCTAAATTCCAATATTCTTCAATAGCTTTTTCTGAATTAACCGTTCTGTATCTTGGCCAAAAATCATAAAATAAATCCATTCTTGAATTTTTGGGCATTGCGCCATTTCTATACTTCCCAGATAAATATCCTGATGCTAATGGAGAATAGGCTAATAAACCAACTTTTTCTCTTATAGCAATTTCAGAAAGATCAACTTCAAATTTTCTATTCAAAAGATTATATGCATTTTGTATTGAAACTATCCTAGTAATTTTTTTTTGTTCTGAATACTTAAGATATTGATTTGTCCCCCAAGCTGTCTCATTGGATATTCCCACATGTCTTGCTTTTCCTGCTTTAACTAAATTATTTAATGCGTCTAAAGTTTCTTCAATGCTCACAGAATTATTAGAATCTTTGTGTTCATATTCCAACTTACCAGAAAAGGGGCCAGAGGGTCTGTCTGGCCAATGTACTTGATACAAATCTATATAATCAGTTTTTAAATCTTTTAAACTTCTATCAATAGCAAATTCAATTTGTTTTTTGTTTAGGGAAGTTTTTTCACTATCAGGTCTCATCCAGGACATTCCTGATGCTCCCGCTACTTTGTCAGCTAAAATTATTTTACTTCTCTTTTTGGTTTTTAAAAACCACTCACCTATAAACTGACTTGTTTTACCTCTTGTCTCAGGTTTCATTGGTACAGCGTATAGTTCAGCAGTATCAAAAAAATTTACTTCTTGATCTACCGCATAATCCATTTGTTGAAAAGCTTCTTTTATGCTGTTTTGTTCCCCCCAAGTCATTGTTCCTAAACAAATTGTACTTACTTTTAAGTTTGTTTTCCCAAGTTTTTTGTAGTTCATTGTTTAAAATTAAATTATTTTTAAAGTTTTATTAAGTTATTTGAACACCTTGAAAGTTTTTAAAATATCAATATATTTAACTCATATTATGGATTTTAATAGACAAAATATTCAATCAAAGGTTAGGACAGCTGAAACACATGTAATAGACGAAGGCTTGAGAGCATATATGCTTAAAGTCTATAATTACATGGCGTCAGGTATATTTCTTACAGGAATAATATCTTTACTACTTTTTAAATTATCAGTTGTTATGGCACCTGACGGATCTATAACTGGTCTTACCACATTAGGAAATGCATTATATAATTCGGCATTGATGTGGGTTGTTATGTTAGCTCCATTAGGCGTAGTTTTTTATATGAGCTTTGGCATTAGAAAAATGAGCGCAGCAAAAGCACAAGGAGCATTTTGGATCTTTGCAGCTTTAATGGGAGCTTCCTTATCTTCGATATTTTTAATTTATACAGGCGCTAGTATTACAAGGGTATTTTTTATTACAGCGGGTACCTTTGGTGCAATGAGTATTTATGGATATACAACTAAAAGAGATTTAACAAAATTTGGTTCATTTCTTATGATGGGACTAATTGGAATTATTATTGCATCAATAGTGAATATATTTATGAAATCTACGATGATGTACTTTGTTATATCTATTCTTGGAGTTTTAATTTTTGTTGGTTTGACCGCATATGATACACAAAAAATTAAGAATATGTATTTAGCAAGTGACACTGGGGAGATAATGGGAAAAAAAGCTGTAATGGGAGCGCTTACACTTTATTTAGATTTCATAAATTTGTTTATAATGTTGCTTAGATTATTTGGGCAAAGAAGATAAATTTAATTAACTAATTTAAATTTTTTCCACATTATTTTATTAATAAGTATACTAAGATCTTCAGATTTTTTGATAATCTTATTTGCAGAATCTTTAACTAGATATTTTTCTTCTTTGTTTTTAGGTTTTAAATTTTTTATGATTTTATAAGCAGGATTCTCAGATGCTCTATGATATACATTAAAATTTATTTCTCTTTTTGAAATAGATAGTCCATAATCCTTCCAGTCTCCATCGGAAACCATTTTAGCATATAGATTTAAAATTAATTGTAATTCTTGTTTATTAAAAAAATTAGATTCATTACTTTTAATATTATTTATAACCAATTTTAAGTGTTTCATTATTTCTGCAATTTATATTTATTTATTAACGGAATTTGGCTTGCGGTAAATAAAAGAGTTATTGGTAATAAGCCCCATACTTTAAAATTTACCCAAAAAGCTTCAGATTGTGTTTCTACAACTATTGCGTTAATCACTGCAGCAAAAATAAAAAAACCAATCCATCGAATATTAAGTTTTTTCCATCCTTCGTCTTGTAAATTTAAAGCATTATTGAAGAAAATTTTTAACAGAGGTCTTTCTGTAAAATATTTTCCAAAATACAATACTCCTGCAAAAAGAAGATTTATTATTGTTGGTTTGTAATAAAAAAAAGTTTTATTATCAAAATATAATGTAAGACCCCCAAAAAAAATAATAAGGGTTGCACTCACGAGTGGTACCATTGGTATTTTTTTTTCTGTAAAATAAACCATTACCAAAGCTATTATAGTTGCTATGATGAAAGGAGTTATTGCCGCTTTTAAGTTGTTTCCACTTTTAAAATATACAACAAAAAAAATAAGCAAAGGTCCAAAATCTGCCAAAAACTTAATAAATGAATTACGCATATAAAATTTTAACACATGTGACTTTGAAGGTGTATTATTATCTATTGATTTTTTTATAAATATACATATGTTATTATTATTAGATGGCTGAAAGCAAAGCAAAATTTTCAATAGGGGATATTGTAAAGCATAGACATTTTAATTTTAGAGGAGTCATCTATGACGTTGATTTTGAATTCAACAATTCCGAAGAATGGTATCGTTCGATACCCAAGGATGTGCGCCCAAGGAAAGATCAGCCGTTTTATCATCTATTAGCTGAAAATAATGATATTACATATGAAGCTTACGTATCCGAGCAAAATTTAATTCCTGATGATTCTGACGAACCAATTAAACACCCTTTGATAGAAGAAATTTTTACAGGAAAAAAGGGCACAGGTTATTTTAGACCATCAAATTAAACATAAATATTTTTGCCTCAAATTAGACAACATTCTCTCAAATGTTAGACAAAGTATAATCTTATAGATATTTTATTGCTTGGTTGAGGACACGTAATATAATTATCATCTCCCTCTTTTGTGCCTCAACTAGGCAATTTTTTACTTAAATTCAACAATTCTTTACCAATAACAATACTGGTTTATTTTTTGTAACGAAAACTATATGTTATTTGAATGAAGAAAATTGTGACAATAGTTTTGTTAGTTTTTTTAGCTTTGAGTTTTGGAAGTATAAAAAGTTTTGCTTTTTTTAGTAATCCTTGGAAAAATTATAATCCAAAATGTAAGAAGTTTGATTTTTATTGTAAAAGAACAAGTCCAAAAATGACCAAAGAAGAAGCTCAGAAAATAATAGAAGCTGAAAAAATAAATGAAATAAAGAAAGTTAAAGAAAATACAAAAAAAATAGAGATAACGTCTTCTGAAAAAGACAAAAAAAAAAATTATAAAAAACCAAAAAAAATATTTGGTATTTTTAATAACCCCTATGCAAATGCAAATCCAAAATGCAAGAAGTTTGATTTTTATTGTAAAAGAACAGCACCTAAGGTTTATGAAATAGATGAAAATGTTAAAGAAGAAAATATTGAAGTTGCGAAAGTTAAATTCGATAATTACGATACAGAATTAAATGCTTTTACAGGCATGTTCGACTTTAGTGATGATGGCCAAGCTGCAGGCTTATTTGGTTTGCAACATCAAAATGATGAATTATTTAAAGAAAGTTTTCTTGGTAAATTATCACCAATTACTGGAGGTTTTTTAACTGAAAAATCTGCATTTTATTTATATACGGGTATACAAGCTGAATACGAACTTGGACTTTTAACAGTAACTCCTAGTTTTGCTCCTGGTTATTACCACTTTGGAGATGGGAAAGATTTAGGTTATCCATTAGAGTTTAAAAGTGAAGTGCAGGTAGCTCTTGATTTATCAGAAAAAACTCAACTGGGTATGAGTTACAACCATATTTCAAATGCAAGTCTTGGGACTAAAAATCCAGGAGCAAATAGCTATATGTTTAATTTTCTTAAACAATTTTAGTTTGGTTTAGATCAATTAAAAAAATATAAATGAATCTTAAAGATTGCCATAATTTCCAAGATTTTAGAGAATTAGCAAAAAAAAAACTTCCATCTCCAATCTTTCATTATATTGATGGTGGATCGGATGATGAGGTTACACTAAGAAGAAACACCGAAGCATTTAATGATTGTGATTTAGTTCCCAACGTTCTTGCTAGTGTTGGTAGTCCTGATTTATCAACAACTATTTTTGGAAAAAAAATAAATTTACCAATTTTTCTTGCACCTACTGCAATGCAAAGACTTTATCACCATCAAGGAGATATTGCTTCAGCAAAAGCAGCGGAAAAATTTGGAACATTTTATAGTATGTCGACAATGGCAAATACCACTATTGAAGAAATTTCAAATGTTTCTAGTGGTCCTAAATTATTTCAGTTATATGTTCACAAAGATCAATCTATTACCGATGATTTAATAGAAAGATGTAAAAGATCTAAATTTGATGGCATGTGTTTAACTGTCGATACACTAGTCGCTGGTAATAGAGAAAAAGATCATCGAACGGGTTTTACTACACCACCAAAACTCACTCTCCAAAGCTTAATGAGCTTTGCAATTCATCCTGTATGGGTATTTAATTATTTAACTCATTCGAAATTTGAGTTAGCTAATGTTTCCAAAAAAACAGACAAGGGAACTAATATTTCAAAATCAGTTATCGAATATATTAATGAACAATATGATCCGGCAATGGATTGGAAGGATGCGGAATATTGTGTCAAAAAATGGAATGGGCCATTTGCATTAAAAGGAGTGATGTCTGTTGATGATGCAAAAAGGGCTGTTGATATTGGATGTACGGCAGTAATGATTTCAAATCATGGAGGCAGACAATTAGACGGCTCAAGATCACCTTTTGATCAAGTTAAAGCAATTTCTGATGCTGTTGGAGATAAATTAGAAATTATTTTAGACGGAGGTGTTAGAAGAGGAACACATGTCCTTAAAGCAATTGCTGCAGGAGCAAAAGCATGTAGTTTTGGTAAGATGTTTTTGTTTGCATTAGGAGCAGGTGGACAGCAAGGAGTTGAAAAAGTACTACAGAATATGCAGGATGAAATTCATAGAAATATGGTTTTAATGGGGTGTAAAAATCTTAAGGCACTTGATAATTCAAAATTAATTTATAGAAAAGGAAAATTTTAAATGAAACTGGCAAAAAATTTAGAAAAATTAGGAACGGAAACGGCTTTTAAAGTGTTAGCTGAGGCGAAACAGCTAGAGGCTAAAGGAAAAGAAATAATTCATCTAGGCTTAGGGCAACCTGATTTTAAAACTCCAAAACATATTGTTAATGCAGCAAAAAAAGCTTTAGATGATGGACACCATGGGTATGTTTTATCTAATGGAATTTTAGAATGTAGACAGGCTGTTACCAGAAAAATCAAAAAACTTTATAACAAAGAAATTGACCCGGAGAGAGTATTGATAATGCCAGGTGGAAAACCTACCATGTATTATGCAATTTCTTGCTTTGGTGAAGAGGGAGCTGAAATAATACATCCGACACCAGGATTTCCAATTTATGAATCTATGATCAATTATACAGGATCAAAAGCAATTCCTTATGATCTAACAAAAGACAAAGATTTAAAATTTAATGCTGAAAAAGTTTTATCTTTAATCACCGACAAAACAAGATTATTAATAATCATTAATCCAAATAATCCTACAGGTAGTTTTGTTGAAAAATCTGAAATTGATAAATTAGCAGATGGACTTAAAAAACATCCACATATAGCAGTTTTAAGTGATGAAATTTATAGCAGGCAAATTTTTGATGGTAAGGAAATGCCAACTTTTTTTAATTATCCAGAACTTCAAGATAGATTAATCGTACTAGATGGATGGAGCAAAGCTTATGCTATGACAGGATGGAGAATGGGGTGGAGCGTATGGCCAGAAAATTTAGTTCCACATATAAATAAATTACTTATTAATAGTGTTTCGTGCGTTAACGCACCATCACAATTTGCTGGAATAGCAGCATTAGATGGACCAGATGATTCAATTAATGAAATGATGAAAAAATTTGATGAAAGAAGGAAATTAATTCATAAAGGTCTAAATAATCTACCAGGCGTGGAATGTAGTTTACCAGGTGGTGCTTTTTATGCATTTCCTAAAGTTATAGGAACGGGAATGAATGGAGCAGAATTTGCAAAAAAATGTTTGCATGAAGCAGGCGTAGCAATAGTTCCCGGAACATCCTTTGGAAAAACTTCAAGTGATTATGTTAGATTTAGTTTTGCGGCCTCAAAAGAAAATATAAGCAAAGCTCTCGAAAAAATAGATAAAATGCTTCGATAAGTCTCTTTAAGTTATTTTGACCACTAAGCTTTTTGGATGTAATATATTTGTATGAATAGCTTAGCTATGCCCAAAGTTGATCGCAAACTTGTTGCAAGAAAAAATGATATAGTTAGTGATCTTAAAAAAATTATTAAGTCAGAAAATGTTCTGCACCACGAAGATGAATTGCGCCCGTTTGAAACCGACGCTTTGTCAGCTTATAAACAAAAACCATTAATTGTTATTTTTCCAGAAAATACAAAAGAAGTTAGCAAGATACTTTCGTATTGTAATCAACATAGAATTAAAGTTGTTCCACGAGGTTCCGGTACAGGTTTATCGGGTGGCGCATTGCCAATGCAAGATAGTATACTTTTATGTTTAGGAAAATTTAATAAAATTATAGAAATAGATTATAAAAATAGATGTGTTGTTGCTCAGCCTGGTGTAACTAATTTGTCAATTACACAAGCTGTTCAAAACAACGGCTTTTATTATGCACCAGATCCTTCAAGTCAAATTGCTTGCTCTATAGGAGGAAATGTGGCAGAAAATTCTGGAGGAGTTCACTCCCTAAAATATGGAACAACAACTAATAATCTTCTTGGCGCTGAAGTTGTTTTTATGGATGGAACTATAAGTAGATTAGGCGGCAAAACTTATGATTCTGAAGGATACGACTTACTCGGTTTGATTACAGGCTCAGAAGGTTTATTGTGTGTTATTACAGAAGTTACTGTAAAAATTCTTAAAAAACCACAAACTGTTAAGGCTGCTCTAATTGGATTTTCAAGTATAGAAAATGCAGGCGATTGTGTTTCAGATATTATTGCAAGTGGAATTATTCCAGCAGGAATGGAAATGATGGATAAAGCTTTGATTCACGCTACTGATAATTTTGTTAAAGCAGGATATCCAAGAGATGCAGAAGCTATGCTTATTGTGGAACTAGATGGGACAGAAACTGAAGTAAATGAATTAATTACAAAGGTAGAAGCAATAGCTAAAAAAAATAAGTCTTCAAGTGTTAAAATCAGTAAAAATGAAAAACAAAGATTAAAATTTTGGGCTGGAAGAAAGGCAGCATTTCCTGCTTGTGGAGATATGGCCCCAGATTATTATTGCATGGATGGTACGATCCCAAGAGGAAAACTCGCTGAAGTATTAAGGGAAATAGGAAGATTATCTAAGAAATACAATTTGCCAGTTGCAAATGCATTTCACGCTGGTGACGGAAATCTTCATCCTCTAATTATGTATGATGCTAACGAAAAAAATGCTTTAGAAAAAACAGAAAAATTTGGAGCGGAAATATTAAAATACTGTGTGAAAATTGGAGGAGTTTTGACAGGAGAACATGGAGTTGGCGTTGAGAAAAGAGAGTTAATGTGTGAAATGTTTAATAATAATGATATTCAGCAACAAATTAAAATAAAAAAAGCTTTAGATGCAGGTTCATTATTAAATCCTGGAAAAGTCTATCCAATATTAAGAAAGTGTGCAGAAGAAGGGAGAGTGCATGTCCATAGAGGAAAAGCAAAATTTCCAGACATACCAAGATTCTGATCATATAGAATATCCAAAGAGTGAACGAGAGGTATCAAATTTAATAAAGAAATTTTATAAATCAAACATCCCTTTAGAGTTAATAGGATCAGGATCAAAAAGAAAAATAGGAAAAAGCCTTCAATGTTCTAAAACTTTAAGTTTGTCAAAACTAAATGGTATTATAGAATATTTACCTAAAGAACTTTATATCAAAGTTAAGGCAGGCACTCCAATAGAAGAAATAGAAAAAGAGCTTGAAAAAAATAATCAGCAATTAGCTTTTGAACCGATAGACTTTGGATATTTCTTAAATGGGAAAAGCGATTATGGTACTGCAGCAGGCCAAGTTGCCTGCAACATTTCTGGTTCACGTAGGTTTAAAGTTGGAAGTGTTAGGGATCATGTACTGGGATTTAGGGGTGTTAATGGTAGAGGAGAAATTATAAAATCTGGAGGTGTAGTAGTAAAAAATGTAACTGGTTATGATTTAAGTAAATTAGTATGTGGTTCTTATGGTACTTTGATAGCACTAACCGAAGTCACATTTAAGGTTTTGCCTATGCCAGAAGAAAGCAAAACATTAATTATTCATAATCAAAAAATAGAATCGGCTACTTTTTTCCTTGAAAAATCTATTAGTTCTTCAAATGATGTTTCTGGAGCAATTTTTTTTCCAGAAGATTCAAAAAAGCTTGGCTATAGGGTAAATTTTGAAAATACATTTAAGCTAAACGATCTCAAATACCAAGGTTCAATTACAGCAATAAGAATCGAAGGTGCAAAAAATTCAATTGATCAAAGAATTGAAAATTTAATAAAAGAACTTAAAATAATGAATTTAAGCATTTCTATTCTCCAAGTGCACCAATCAAATATTTTTTGGAATAAAGTTAAAAGTTTAGAATTTTTTTCTGGTTCAAAAAATAGTATAATTAGGATAGTTATTCCGCCATCAGAATGTGCGAGCTTAATTTATCAATTCTCCAATAGATTCAAATATTTTTTGGATTGGGGTGGTGCTTTAATGTGGCTAGAAGCTTATGAATTATCCGAGGAAATGTTCGAGTCAATAAGAAGAAAAGTGGTAAAGCTAGGAGGTTATGTAACTATGATTAAAAACTCTGATTATCTACCTTATGTTGAAGACGTTTTTACAATAAATAGAGAACGTTTTAATATTTCTCAAAATATCAAAAAAAGTTTTGACCCAAAGAGAATACTTAATCCTGGTAAAATGTATACAGGTATATAAATGGAAACTCATTTTTCAAAAGAACAATTAAAAGACAAAGACAACAAATCAAGTGAAAAAATTTTAAGAAAATGTGTTCATTGTGGATTTTGCAATGCTACTTGCCCAACTTATAATTTGTTAGGAGATGAACTGGATGGTCCAAGAGGTCGAATTTATTTAATTAAAGATATGTTGGAAAAAAACAAACCTGCAAATGAAAAAATTGTAAAGCATATAGACCGCTGCCTATCATGTTATAGTTGTATGACGACGTGCCCCTCAGGTGTAAATTATATGCATCTTATAGATCACGGTAGGAATCATATAGAAAAGACTTTTAAAAGACCTTTTGGTGATAGGTTGATCAGAAATTTTTTGTCACAAATAATGCCTTATCCTTTTCGTTTTAGAATTATTGGAATACTAGCTTTATTTATAAAACCTTTCAATTTCCTTTTTCCAAAAAGAATTAAAGAAATGATTAATCTAATGCCAATAAGTTTTCCTAAAAAAAAACTTCGTAAAATGAAAGTGTATCCAGCTGAAAAAAGAAAAAAACCAGTAGCTCGTGTTGCTTTGCTGGCAGGCTGTGTTCAACAAGTAATTTCACCGCAAATTAATGAAGCAACCATTAGACTGCTGAATAGACATGGAGTTGAAGTAGTAGTTCCAAAAAATATTAATTGTTGTGGTTCATTAGATCACCATTTAGGAAAAAGTGATTTAGCAAAGCTAACTTTCAAAAAAAATGTTTTAATTTGGTATGATGAATATTTAAAAAATGGTTTGGATGCAATAATTTCTAATACATCAGGCTGCGGCACTACTATAAAAGATTACGGGTTTATTTTTAGATGGGATGATGATTTAAAGAAAAAGGCTAAAAAAATATCAGAGTTAACAAAAGATATTACTGAATATTTAAATGATAATGTTAAGCTTAACTTTGATAAGAATAAACCAAGTAACAAAGAATATAAAATTGCTTACCATTCAGCTTGCTCAATGCAACATGGACAAAAAATTCATGAAATTCCAATAAATTTAATAAAAAAAACAGGCAATAAAGTATTTGATATTCCAGAAGGCCATCTTTGTTGTGGGTCTGCAGGAACTTATAATTTACTTCAAAGTGATATTGCAAAAAAATTGTTAAAAAATAAAATTTCAAATATCAATAAAATAAATCCTGAGTTTATTACCACGGGAAATATTGGATGTATTACACAGATAGCAACCGGTACTAAAATTCCAATTTTACATACGATCGAAATTATAGATTGGTATACTGGTGGACCAAAGCCAAAAGTTTTAAATCGTTTATGAAAAAAATTTTAATTACTAGAAAGCTTATAAAATCAAGTGAAGAAAATGCTTTAAGATTATTCGACGTAAAATTAAATCAAGAGGACAAATTATTATCAAAAGACCAATTAATAAAAGAAAGTAATAATTGTGATGGAATACTTTCTTCACTTACTGAAAAATTTGACAGTGAGGTAATTTCAAAACTTTCAACAACGGTTAAAATTATTTCTAATTTTGCAGTTGGTTTCGGAAATATTGATATTGATGCAGCAAAAAAAAGAAATATTGCTGTTACAAATACCCCAGATGTATTGACTGATGCGACTGCAGAAATTGCTATACTTATTCTTTTAGGAGCAGCCAGAAGAGCAAAAGAAGGAATCAAATGGGCTAATAAAAAAAATTGGAAATGGTCAGCAGATTTTTTAATGGGCAAACAGCTAACAGAAGCAAGATTGGGAATTTTAGGAATGGGTAGGATTGGTAGGGCCATAGCTGATAGAGCAAGAAGTTTTGGAATGAAAATTCATTATCACAACAGATCTAGACTAGATAAAAATTTAGAAAAAAATGCCGTATACCATCAATCATTAAAAAGTTTATTATCAGTTTCTGATTTTTTTTCTATTAATTGTCCAGCAAATAAAGATACGAGACATATTATTAATAAAGAAACTATAAAACATTTTCCAGATGGTGCTGTGATTTCTAATAGCGCAAGAGGAGACATGATCGATGATGATGCAATGGTCGAAGCATTAAAAAGTGGTAAAATTTATTCTTTAGGTTTAGATGTTTACAATGGTGAGCCAGATATTCATCCAGAGTATTTAACTTTGCCCAATGTATTTGTTTTGCCACATTTAGGTAGTGCTACTAAAAAAACTCGTACAGCCATGGCGGATCTTGCTGTAAAAAATATTGACGAATTTTTTAGAACTGGTACATGCAAAAACAGGGTAAATTAATTCAACCCTGTGTTGAATTCAATAAATAATTGTTTAATCTACATCAATTTTTAATAACAATTTTTTTTTCATTAAAGACAATTAACAATTTATGTGCTTAAATTTGCTTAAGTTAATTAACTAATGACAATTAAGGGGGAAAACTTATGTCAAAAAAAGATAAAACGTTAAAAGGAATTAAAACTCCTTCAAGACGTAAATTCTTTAAAGCTGCTGCTGCAACAGGTGCTGTTGCTGCTGCAACGTTGGCTATGCCTTCTATCGCTAAAGCTGCAACTACTTTAAAAGTACAAGCGGCTTGGGGTGGAGGAATTTTCCTAGAGAATGCTCAAGCATACGTTAAAAGAGTTAACGATATGGCTGGAGGTAGTTTGAAAATCGATTTACTACCTGTAAATTCTGTAGTGAAAACAAGTCAAATGCAAGATGCTGTTCACAGAGGAGTTCTAGATGGAGCTCACTATGTACCAGCATATTGGTACAGTAAATCACCCGCTGCTTCTCTTTTCGGCACAGGCCCATGTTGGGGTTGGAGTGCGCAAGAGTTGCTAGGTTGGATACAGTACGGAGGTGGTATGCAACTATTCAATAAACTGATGGGTAGCTTAGGATTAAACCTTGTTAGTTTCTTTAATAGTCCAATGCCTGCTCAGCCACTTGGATGGTTTAAAGAGCAAATTAAAAAATCTTCTCAAATGAAAGGTTTGAAATATCGTACTGTGGGATTAGCTGCAGACGTTCTAGGAGAAATGGGAATGTCAGTTGTCCAATTACCAGGTGGAGAAATTCAACCTGCAATGAAGAGCGGATTAATTGATGCTGCTGAGTTTAACAATCCAACTTCTGATAGTGACTTTGGTATGCAAGATGTATCAAAACATTATCACTTAGCAAGCTTCCACCAATCACAAGAAGCGTTTGAAATCACATTTAATAAGAAAAAATTTGATTCTCTAGCTCCTGAATTACGAAAAATTCTTGAGTATGCTTCTGAAGCTGAAAACTCTAACTTCTTCTGGCACAACACGTTAAGATATGCCGATGACCTTGTTAAATTAAAAAACAAGCTTGGTGTTAACGTTTACAGAACGCCAGACGGTGTTATGCAAGATCAGTTGAAAGCATGGGATGTTATTACAAAGAAATTCTCGAAGAAAGATCCTTTCTTTGCAGAAGTTGTAAAATCTCAAAAAGTATATGCTAAAAAAGTTATGGCATATTTATTGCTTAACCAACCTGATTACGGAATGGCTTACAGACATCACTTCGGTGAACCAACGAAAGCAATTTAAATATTTAAGTTAATATATTATTAAGGGCGGCACAAAAAGCCGCCCTTTCTTATTGAGTTTTATGTAGTTTTATATAAACTATTTCTAGTTAGAGGGGTTCGTGGAAAAATTTATTTATTTCTTTGAAAGTTTAAGCATATGGATAGGCCGAGCTTTCGGTTGGTGTATCCTTATTTTGACTCTTTCTGTTACTTATGAAGTTTTTGTAAGATATGTGTTGAACGCTCCAACAGTATGGGCGTTTGATATGATGGTGCAAATGTACGGCGGCTTATTTTTAATGGCTGGAGCATACGCATTAGCACAAGACGCCCATGTAAGAGGTGATGTTTTATATAGATTATTTCCTGCTAAAGCACAGGCATGGGTGGATTTAATACTCTATATATTTTTCTTTTTTCCTGGGATGTTGGCTTTAGTTTGGTTTGGTTATGAAATAGCTAGTGACTCTTGGAGATATAAAGAAGTTAGCTGGAATAGCCCTGCTCGAATTCAAATTTATTTTTTTAAATCTCTAATACCTCTTGCTGGAGGATTACTAATATTACAAGGAATCTCGGAATCTATGAGATGTATTCTTTGTATTAAAAATGGCACATGGATGAAAAGGCATGAAGATGTCAGAGAAACTGAAGAAGATTTAATTAAACAACAAGAAGAAGAACTAAGAAGAAAAAAAGCATTGGGGAAGGACAATTAAATGACTGATCCACAAGTAGCTATGTTAATGCTTTCATTGTTTATCTTTCTAGTTTTATTAGGCTTTCCTATAGCTTTTACACTTATTGCTATGGGCGTGGGTTTTGGTTATTACGCTTACTTCCAAGCAGACAATTTATTTAATAATCAAATTTTTTATTTACTTAATCAAAATACCTATTCTGTAATGGAAAATGATGTTTTGGTTGCCATACCTTTATTTTTATTTATGGGTTATGTTGTTGAGCGTGCAAATATTGTTAATAGATTATTTTTTAGTTTACAATTAGCCACGCGACATCTTCCAGGATCAATGGCTGTAGCAGCGCTTGCTACCTGTGCAATATTTGCTACTGCTAGCGGAATCATTGGGGCAGTCGTTACATTAATGGGACTACTAGCTTTCCCAGCTATGGTTAAAGCTGGTTATCACAGGGGCTTTGCCTCTGGGGTAATTTGTGCTGGTGGAACTTTAGGAATATTAATTCCTCCAAGTATTATGCTTATTGTTTATGCGGCTATAGCTGAATTATCTCCGTTGAGACTTTACGCAGCAGCAATTTTTCCTGGTTTTTTATTAGCTGGTTTTTATATGATTTATGTTGTTACCCGTGCATATTTTAATCCAAGTCTTGCACCAAAACCTATAGAAGAAGAAGTTCCGCCATCAAGAGTTATTTTACTTCAGCTGTTAACTTCTTTTGTTCCTCTAGCATTATTAATTTTAACAGTACTTGGCTCAATTTTACTCGGATTAGCAACCCCAGCAGAGGCTGCTGCAATCGGTGCGTTTGGAGGATTGTTTTTAGCTTTTTGTTACAGAGCACTTAATTGGAAAACATTAAAACAATCGATTTTCTTAACAGCCAAAACAACCGCCATGGTTTGTTGGTTATTTGTTGGTTCTTGGACTTTTGCCTCGGTTTTTTCATATCTAGGTGGTCATGCAATAATTGAACATTGGATTCTTGCTATGAACTTGGAGCCTTGGCAATTTCTTGTTCTAGTTCAGTTAATAATTTTTTTACTTGGTTGGCCTTTAGAATGGACAGAAATATTAATTATTTTTGTTCCAATTTTTTTACCTATGCTTGATGCATTTGGTGTGAACCCATACTTTTTTGCTATGTTGGTTGCTTTAAACCTTCAAACTTCGTTTCTGACTCCACCTATGGCGATGGCAGCTTATTATTTAAAGGGTGTGGTTGGAGATGAGATTGAATTAATAGACATATTTAAAAGCATCATGCCTTATTTGGCCATAGTAATATTCACAATGGTTCTTATGTATAATTTTCCGGGGATAGCATTATATTTACCAGATTACTTTTTTGGTATTGCTAAATAGAATTAATGTCTGCACTTAATACTTCCGTAGTAGAAATGGTTAAATCTATTAAAAAGGGCGAAATTACATCAGAAGAACTTGTAAAAAATTATATAAAAGAAATAAAAAAAAAAGAAAAAAATGTAGAAGCTTGGGAGTTTTTCGATGAAGAACTTGCAATTACTCAAGCAAAAAAATTAGATTTACTGCATCAATCAGGCAATCATGGCGACCTTCATGGTATTCCAGTTGGTATTAAAGATATTTTTGATACAGCGGATATGCCAACAACTGATGGTACTGAGATTCATAAGAACAATCCAAGTTTAAATGATTGTACGGTTGTTTCGAAATTAAAACAGGCAGGAGCAGTTATTATGGGCAAGACTGTAACATGTGAACTTGCGTATTATTCACCTGGAAAAACTAAAAATCCACATGATCCTAATAGAACTCCTGGCGGATCATCAAGTGGTTCCGCTGCAGCTGTAGCTTCACATATGGTTCCACTTGCTGTTGGCAGCCAAACTAATGGATCAGTAATTAGACCTGCCTCTTACTGCGGCGTAGTAGGATATAAACCTACTAGGGGATTAATTTCACGACACTTAGTATTACAGGTGTCTAGAAAATTAGATCAGATAGGAGTTTTTTCCAACTCTGTGGAAGATGCTGCATTAATTAGCGAACAACTTATTGGTTATGATAAACAGGATCCCGATACATCTTTAAACCCTAAACCAAAATTATTAGCTGCTTCCCAGCAAAAACCTCCAATGGAGCCAGTGTTGGCCTATATTAAATTGCCTTTTATGGACAAATTAGAAGAAGATACAAAAGAAGGTTTTGAAGAAATAAAAGATGAAATAAAAAATAAACTAAAAGGCAAAATAGATGAAGTTGAACTTCCAGAAGGTTTTAAAGGTATTCCAGATTGGCATAAAATAATTATGGAGGCAGACATGGCTTCTTCTTTTTCTAAAGAATATAAATCTTCTAAAAATAAATTAAGTGATAAAATTGTAGAGGCTATTGAAAGAGGAATGAAATATACCTCAGTTGAGTATAACGATGCCCTATCAAAAATAGACACAGCAAATACTTTCTTTAAACAATTTTTTCATGATTACGATGCAATCTTAACTCCTGGAGCATCAGGCGAGGCTCCTAAGGGTTTAGAATTTACGGGTAATCCTATTTTTTGTACAGTTTGGACTTATTGCGGAATGCCTTCTATTAGCTTACCATTACTTCAGGGAAATAACGGTCTGCCAATAGGAGTGCAATTGGTATCATCACTTTTTGATGATGAAAGATTATTTAGAAATGCAAATTGGTTAACAAGTAAAATTAAGAAATGAAATTAAGTGAAAAAATAACAATTATATTAGGCATAGCTCTTGTTGCAACATTTGTAATAGGTTTAGCTTGGAGTATAAGCACAGGTCTTGCTGGATTTTGGAGAGGACTTCCTTTTTGGTTTATCGTAATATTCTGTCTTTATCTACTTATTATAGATTCTTTAAAGGCACTTAGAAATAAATAAATTAATAAGAGTCAATTAAATCTTTAACTATTATAATCATATTTTTAAATGTTTCTGAAAAATATTCTAGTTGTAAATTTAATAATTCAAGAAAGTACTCTACTTCAGGAAAATAATAAATTAAATCATTTTCAAATGTTTTTATTACTCCCACAATAGAAAAAATAACTATTATTGATAATAAAATAAAACTAAAAAATCCCAATCCTTTCTTGGGGTTATAGATATCAGGTAATTGTTTTGTATTATTTATGGCGCCAGATGGATCAACATCTTTTTTAGATCGTTTTTGTTTTTTTTGAATTGGTTCTGTTTTTTTTCTTCCTGTTAATTTATCAAGTTCTTTCCCAATTTTTTTTTTGGCAAACAAACCGGTTTTACCAGACGGCAACAATTCTGCCCATTGACTTCCTAAAAATTTATAAGTTTTACCATCAGAAGCTTTTATTTCCTCAACAGATAAACTTTCATTGGTTTCTTTTGGTGTTACTTTTGTGGCAGTTTTCTTTGTGACTGGCGTAATGTTTGAAGTTGGCATTTGGTGCCAAGTAGTTGAGCAGTATCCACACTGAACTGTTCTTCCTTCATTTGGAATATCTGCATCTTTTACTACAAATTTTTTTGAACAACTTTCACACTGTATAATCATTTAATTTTATCTTAAAAACTTAGTTATTCTATTCAATCATTTGATCAAGAACAAGGATTTCGCTTTTATCTGATTTTGCTTGATTGTTAAGAGTTAAAACTTCATTTTTTGTATCTATTTCTTTGTTTTTCTTTCTTTGTATTTTAGAAATACTATCTATTGCACTTAAAATATCGTTTATTTTATATTCCTTTGTCATGATTTTTTAAAAGCTTATGATAAGTTAAATATACAAAATATAAAATGAATTTTTTGTTTAAAAAAAACTTGATAAAAATGAACTATTTTGGACCAATATTGTTAGTTTTTGTAGCAATTTATTTTTTTGTTCTCATTTCTACATATATTTTTCAGAGAAACTTATTATACCATCCAATGGAAAATAATTATTTTGGAGATAAACTCAATGTTTCAGTTACAAAAATAAAAATAAAAACTCAAGATAATATTGAACTTTTATCTTGGTATCATAATAAAGATTCCAACAAATATAAAACCATACTTTTTTTACATGGAAATGCAGGATCTTTAGAAAATAGAATACATAAAATTAATCACTTTAAAGATATGAATGTTAATTTTCTTATTATTGCTTGGAGAGGGTTTAGTAAAAATAAAGGGAGTCCTACAGAAAAAGGCCTCTACAAAGATGCAAGAGGTGCTGTTGAATGGTTAAAATCTAAAGGTATTGAAGAAAGCGATATAATAATTTATGGAGAATCGTTAGGGACGGGAGTTGCAGTTGAAATAGCACAAAATAAAAATTTTGCAGGGGTTATATTAGAATCCCCCTTTACGTCAATGGTAGATGCCGGAAAAGACAAATATCCATTTTTACCTGTAAGATTGTTACTCAAAGATAAATATGAAAGTGATAAGAAAATAAAAAATGTAAATTCCCCTATATTAATTATGCACGGCAAAGTTGATAAAATCGTCCCATTTCATATGGGTAAAAAAATGTATGAATTAGCAAATGAACCTAAACATTATTATTTTTCAGAATATGACGACCATATGATGGAATACAATGAAAAGCTTTTAAATGCGTTAAAAAAATTTATTTACGGCTTAAATTAAGTCACAATTCTAACAAATAAGTTTCACAAAAAATAATTAGATTTATTTTGTGAAATTTTTTTTTTATTACCTTATCTTTTTTGTTTTTTTTCTTAACGTTAAAGGAAATTCAAATGAAACCTCACCCTTACAATTAGACTATCAACAAGTTATTAATATTGGGGAAATGCAATCGCACGACAATAAATTTACTTTATATTTTAAAACACGAGAAAAAGCTGTTTTAGCCAAAGGTGAAGAAGTTAATTATATAAATGACTATCCTCAAGATTTGTATTATTTGCAACACGACACTGGAAAAATTTATCCACTAATCACTTATGATTGGTTTCCAAAAAAAATTAAGGAATTAGGTACAAGTTATGGTTTACCGATTTTTCCCGAAGATTTTGCCTATTATTTGTTAAATGATAACGAAACTTTAATAATGGTAAGTGGTATAAAATCTATTAAATCTAATTATAAATTTAATCTCAAAAATCAAAGACTTGAAATTCTTAACAGAAAAGAAAGTTATAAATTAAGATTTGTATTTTCACTATTAAAAAACTGCGGATTCAAAAACCTGAATTCAACATATGAATGTTCATTCTATAAACCTTTGATTTCAGAAAATCTTATCAGGTAATTTAATTAGACATTATTGCATTTGCATAATGTTCAGCATCGAAAGCTTGGAGATCATCTTCTTTTTCTCCCATACCTAAGGCTATAATTGGTAATTTAAATTTTTTACCTACCGCCAATAATATCCCGCCTTTTGCTGTCCCATCTAATTTAGTCATAATAATTCCAGTAATTGGAGTAATTTTTTTAAATTCTTCTACTTGATTAATTGCACTCTGGCCAGTAGTAGCATCTAATATAAGAAATGTTTCATGAGGCGCGTTAGTGTCTATTTTTTTTACAACTTTTGCTATTTTTTTAAACTCATCCATTAAATTTTTTTTATTTTGTAACCTGCCAGCTGTATCAATAAGTAAATAATCCGAATTATTTTTTTTTGCATATTCTAATGCTTTATAAGCTACTGAAGCAGGATCAGCGCCCTCGTGAGATTTAATTATATCAGCATTAATCTTTTTTGCCCAAACATCCAATTGATTTACCGCAGCTGCTCTAAACGTATCTGCGGCCCCCAGAACTATTTTTTTTTTATTTTGTCCTAAAATTTTTCCCAGTTTTCCAATTGTAGTTGTCTTTCCAACACCATTTACACCCGCAACTAAAATTACACTTGGGTTATTTATATGTATATTTTTTAAATTTTTTTCAAGTGGTTTTAATATTTTTGAAGCGTAATTAGAAAAAATTTTAAAAATTTCATCTTTACTGGCGTTTTTTGGATCTATTTTAGTATTAGCAAATTTTTCTCTTAATTCTTTTGCAGCTTCAACACCTACGTCAGATTGAATTAAAAAATCTTCTAGCTCATTAAGTATATTTTCATCAATCTTTTTTTTAAAAATTAATTCATTCAAACCAGATGATAAACTTCTTGAACTTTTACTTAAGCCTAACTTAAACTTTTCAAAAATATTCATGATTAAATATCAACTATAATTTTTTCAATCTCAGAAACTTTACCTGTCATGTAAATATTATTATCTTTTTTCCAATTAATATTTAATACTCCTCCTAAAAATTCTATATCTACACATCTTTCATTTAATTTAAGAATGGCACCCGAAACTGCTGTAGCACATGCTGCTGTTCCACATGCTTTAGTTAAACCAACGCCACGCTCCCAAACTTTTACTTTAACAGTTTTACTATTTTTAATATTAGCTAAAGTAACATTGCATTTTTCCGGAAAATAATCATGGGTTTCTATTTTAGGACCAATTTCTTTTAAATTAAATTGATTTAAATCTTCAACAAAAAAAATTATATGGGGGTTTCCAATACTTAATGAAAAGCCACCTTTGATTTCATCTCCATTTATACTATTAATTTTTATTTCTAAATTTTCATTATTCATCTTTTTTGATAAGGGTATTTTTTTCCATTCAAAATTAGGTTGGCCCATGTTTATGCTCACCAAATTTTTATCATTTAATTCTGCCCTCAAAATCCCAACTTTTGTTCTTAAAGATATTTTTTTACTATTATTTTCTTTCATCAAGAAATATGCAACACATCTAGAACCATTACCGCATGCTGAAATTTCATTTCCATCAGAATTAAAAAATTTTAGAAATGCATTACTACTTTCATCTTTTTCAATAAAAATTACTTGATCACAGCCAATATTATTTCTATCTGAAATTTTTATGATTTGATCTTTGGAAAGAGAAATAGATTTTTCTCTTCTATCAAATATGATGAAGTCATTGCCTAATCCATCCATTTTATAAGCTTCTAAATTGTTCATATTTTTAGTTTTATCTTTATTTATTGACTTTTTGAACCTCAATATGTAGTTTGCTGCCTATTCCCGCAAAAGGAAGTTTTTGCGGTGCCTTTGGAAACAAAGGGATCGACACTAGTCAGCGAAGGTTCGCCCACTAGTGCAATTTGTGCTGGAATAAATGAATTATGTTTGAAAATTTAACAAGTAAATTTGAAGAAATTTTTAGTTCTTTAAAAAAGGCTCCATCACTTAATGAAACCCAAGTTGATGAAGGCTTACGAAATATACGCCAAGCTTTATTAGAAGCAGATGTAGCGCTACCTGTAGCGAAAGAACTTATAAAAAATATAAAACCAAAGGCAGTTGGTAAAGAAGTTATTAGATCAACAACACCTGGGCAAATGATTGTCAAAGTTGTTTTTGATGAAATTGTTAAAATTTTAGGAGACAAAAAATCTGAATTAAATTTAAACGCAGTTCCTCCCGTTTGTTTAATGTTGGTTGGATTGCAAGGGTCAGGAAAAACAACAACAGCAGCAAAGCTTGCAAAATATTTAGAAAAAAATAATAAAAAAAAATCTCTTTTGGTCAGTTTGGATATTTACAGACCAGCTGCACAAGAGCAGTTAAATATATTAGGTGAAAAAAATTCAATACAAACTTTGCCCATTGTTAAAGATCAGCTACCAGTTGATATTGTAAAACGTGCTCTTAATGCTGCATCTTTAAGCGCAATCGATTCCATAATTTTTGATACAGCTGGAAGAACTCAAATTGATCTATCTATGATGAATGAAATTAAAGAAATCAAATCAATTGCAAACCCAATAGAAACAATTTTAGTTGCCGATTCTCTTACAGGTCAAGTTGCTGTTAACGTTGCTCAAGAATTTAAAAAAGCTGTTGATTTGACAGGAATAATTTTGACTAGAGTAGATGGAGATGGAAGAGGTGGGGCAGCTTTAAGTATGAAATTTTCTACAAATACTCCTATCAAATTTATTGGAATAGGTGAAAAAATAGACCAGCTAGATGTTTTTCACCCAGATAGAATAGCTAACAGAATATTAGGAATGGGAGACATTGTCTCTTTAGTAGAAAAAGCTTCACAAGATCTTGATGAAGAAAATATTAAAAAAACAGAAGAAAATTTAAAATCAGGTTCTTTTTCTATGGAAGATTATTTAAATCAACTTAGACAAATGAAAAAAATGGGTGGCATGGAAGGTGTGTTATCTATGCTACCTGGAGTATCTAAAATAAAAAAACAGATGGATAATGCAAATGTTGATGAAAACATAATTAAAATTAATGAAGCAATTATTTTATCAATGACTAGAGAAGAAAGGTTAAATCCAAAAATAATTAATAATTCAAGAAAAAAAAGAATTTCTAGTGGATCAGGAGCCGATTCTGCCACTATAAATAAATTGTTAAAACAATTTAAAATGATGACTAATATGATGAAAAAAATGTCAAAAGGTGATCCAAAGGGAGGATTACCTCCAGAAATTTTTAATCAACTAAAATAAAAAAAGGAGATAAATATGTTAAAAATTAGATTGTCTATGGGTGGAGCTAAGAAAAGGCCAGTATACAAAATTGTAATTGCAGATAGTAGGTTTCCAAGAGATGGAAGATTTATCGAAAAAGTAGGTTTTTTTAATCCACTACTGCCCAAAACAAAAAAAGAAAGAATTAATCTAGAAGTTGAGAGAATAAAACATTGGATAAGCAAAGGTGCCAAACCAACTCTAAGAGTATCGAGAATATTGGGAGAAGCTGAAATTTACCCGATGCCCGCTCAAGGAAATAATCCACTTAAAGCAATTCCAAAGAAAGATAGAAAAAAAGATAAAAATAAAGCTGAGGCTAAAAAAGAAGAACCAAAGAAAGAAGAACCAAAGAAAGAAACACCTAAAGCTGAGGCTAAAAAAGAAGAACCAAAGAAAGAAGAACCAAAGAAAAAATAAATGTGGACGGCAAAAGTATTTACTTTGTATCCTGAGTTATTTCCAGGACCACTGGGTAATGGTTTATACAAGAAAGCACTGGAAAAAAAATTATGGGCACTAAAGGTAGTGAATATAAGAGATTATGCTTTAGATAAGCATAAAACTGTTGATGACACTCCCTTTGGTGGAGGAAGTGGAATGCTAATGAGAGCAGACGTAATAGCTAATTCTCTAGATAAAAATATTTCTAATAAAAAAGAGCCAATTATTTATTTATCACCAAAAGGAAAAAAGTTTGATCAAAATTATGCTAAAAAAATGTTAAATAGTAATATAAATATTATATGTGGTCATTTCGAAGGAGTAGATGAAAGATTATTAGAAACTAGAGGTATAGAAGAAGTAAGTGTGGGAGATTTTATATTATCTGGAGGAGAGATAGCAGCTTTAGTAATTATTGATACAATAGTTAGATTAATACCTGGTGTATTAGGAAATTCAGATTCGCTTGCAGAAGAAACATTTGAAAGAAATATGTTAGAATACCCACAGTATACAAAACCTCAAAAATGGGAAAAAAAGGATGTTCCAGACGTATTATTAAAGGGAGATCATGCTAAAATTAAAGACTGGCGTTTAAAGCAATCTGAGGATATAACACGACGCCGACGCCCTGATTTGTGGGAAAAATATAAAAAAAAAAAATGAAAAACATAGAAGAAATAAATAGAGAAAGTGTCAAAAAAATTTTGTCAAAAAAAAAGATACCAGAATTTTTTGCAGGGGACACAATCAAAGTAGGTGTTAGAATTTTTGAAGGCAAAAGAGAAAGAATTCAATATTTTGAAGGTGTTTGCATAGCAAAAAAAAAACGAGATTTAAATTCATCTTTTACAGTTAGGAAAATTTCTTTTGGAGAGGGTGTTGAAAGAACATTCGCTCTGTTTAGTCCAATTATTGGTTCAATAAAAGTAATAAGGTCTGGTAATGTTAAAAGAGCAAAATTATATTATTTAAGAGACAGAAAAGGCAAATCAGCAAGAATTACGGAAAAAATAAAGAAAAGTATAGGTGTAGACATTTCCGAACAATCAGTTGAGCAAGAATCTGAAAATACAAATTTAGGATCTGAAAACCAAAAAAATGCCGAACCTCAAAAGGAAGAGGTTAAAAAAGAAACTCTTAAAAAAACAGTAGGAAAAACTGAATTAAAAAAAGAGAAAAAATAATTTTTTTCTGAAATGCCCCAAACGCTTTACGACAAAATTTGGAATGAACATATGGTTCATCAACAAGATGATGGAACAACCTTATTATATGTTGACAGACATCTTGTACATGAAGTTACCAGCCCACAAGCATTTGAGGGTTTAAGACTTACAAAAAGAAAAGTCAGAAAACCAAAATTTACACTAGCTGTTGCAGATCATAATGTGCCCACTAGTAATCGATCTAAAGGTATTGATGATGAAGAATCGAGAATTCAAGTAGAAGTACTTGAAAAAAATTGTAAAGAATTTGGAATACAATTATTTGACATGAAAGATAAAAGACAAGGTATAGTTCATATTATTGGGCCCGAACAAGGATTTACTCAACCTGGTACAGTAATTGTTTGCGGAGATAGCCATACTGCAACCCACGGAGCTTTCGGTGCCCTTGCTTTTGGCGTGGGAACTTCAGAAGTTGAACATGTTTTGGCAACACAAACTTTAATTCAAAAAAAATCAAAAAATTTAAAAGTAAATGTTACAGGCAAATTATCAGCAGGAGTTACTTCTAAAGATGTTATATTACAAACTATTGGAAAAATAGGAACCGCGGGTGGAACAGGTATGGTAATCGAATATGCTGGAAACGTAATTAGTGCTTTAAGCATGGAACAACGTATGACAATCTGTAATATGTCAATAGAAGCTGGCGCAAGAGCAGGGTTAATTGCTCCAGATGAAAAAACTATTAAATATTTAAAAGATAGACCCATGTCTCCTAAGAAAGAAAATTGGGACAAAGCAGTAGAGTATTGGTCAAAACTTAAATCAGATCCAGAGTCAAAATTTGATTATGAAGTAGAAATAAAAGGAAACGATATAAATCCCATGGTAACTTGGGGAACTTCTCCTCAAGATGTTGTTTCTATTACAGATTCAATTCCAGACCCAGAAAAAGAAAAAGACGCAGATAGAAAAATTTCAATGAATAGAGCTTTAGAATATATGGGACTTAAACCAAACACAAAAATGACAGACATTAAAATTGATAGGATTTTTATAGGAAGTTGTACAAATGGTAGAATAAGCGATTTAAGAGATGCTGCTAAAATCTTAAAAGGAAAAAAAATAGCCAGTCACGTTAATGCTATGGTCGTTCCAGGATCTGGATTAGTAAAACAACAGGCTGAACAAGAAGGAATTGACAAAATTTTTATTCAATCAGGATTTGATTGGAGGGAACCCGGTTGTTCAATGTGTTTAGCTATGAATAATGACAAACTTAATCCTAAAGAAAGATGTGCGTCGACTTCAAACAGAAATTTTGAAGGACGACAAGGAAGGGGAGGAAGGACTCATTTAGTTAGTCCAGCTATGGCAGCAGCAGCAGCTATAGATGGTCATTTATCTGATGTAAGAAAATTTAAGATTTAAAATGAAAAAATTTAATATATTAAAAGGTATACCTGCAAATTTGCCAATTATGAATGTTGATACTGATATGATTATTCCTAAGCAGTTTTTAAAAACTATCAAAAGGACTGGATTAGGAAAAAATTTATTTTTTGAAATGCGTTATGATGAAAAAGGTAATAAAAAAGAAAATTTTGTTTTGAATCAAAAACCATATGATCAGTCTACAATTTTGTTAACAGGAAAAAATTTTGGTTGTGGTTCTTCAAGAGAACACGCCCCATGGGCACTATTAGATTTTGGTATAAAATGTGTGATAGGCCCTAGTTTTGCAGATATTTTTTACAATAATTGTTTTAAAAATGGAATGTTACCAATAATTTTAGACGTAGATAAAATTGAGGAGCTTGTTCAATACTCTAAAAGAAAAGAAAGTATAGAAATAAATCTTGAAAATGAGAAAATTATATTTGGAAATAAAATAATTAATTTTAAAATTGATGCTTTTAAAAAAAAATGTTTATTAAATGGTCTAGATGATATTGCTTTATCTTTAAATAAAGAAAAAAACATTACTTCATTTGAAAATGAGATGAAAAAGAACAAACCCTGGATTAATTAGAATGATTAAAATAAAAAAAAGGAAAATTTTACTATTACCAGGTGATGGAATTGGCGCAGAAGTTATTGGTGAAGTTAAAAAAATTATTAATTGGTTTAATAAAAAAAAATCTTTAGATTTTCAAACCGAAGAAGGTTTAGTAGGTGGAGTTTCTTATGAAAAACATAAAAAACCAATTACGGACGAAGTTTTTTATAAAGCATTAGAATCAGAAGCAGTTATATTAGGAGCTGTTGGAGGCCCTAAATGGGATAATCTTGAATTTTCAAAAAGACCAGAACGGGCTCTTTTAAAATTAAGAAAAGAATTAAAACTATTTGCTAATCTTAGACCGGCAATTTGTTTTAAACAATTAGTTGATGCATCTAGTTTAAAACCAGAGATTGTTTCAGGATTAGATATAATGATCGTAAGGGAGCTTACAGGAGGAATATATTTTGGTGAACCAAGAGGAATTAAACCGATTGAAAATGGGGAGCGAAAAGGTATTAATACACATTCTTATACAAGCAGTGAAATAATTAGAGTTGCCAAGGTAGCTTTTGAACTTGCTCAAAAAAGAAATAAAAAAGTTACATCATGTGAAAAATCTAATGTTATGGAAGCAGGTGTCCTTTGGAGAGAAGAAGTCCAAAAAGTTAAAGATGAAGATTATCCAAACATTGAATTAAAGCATATGCTTGCCGACAATTGTGCAATGCAGTTACTAAGAGATCCAAAACAGTTTGATGTCATAGTAACAGATAATTTATTTGGTGATATATTGTCAGATGAAGCTGCAATGTTGACCGGCTCACTAGGTTTACTTCCATCTGCCTCTTTAGGAGCAAAAGATAAAAATGGTAAAATGAGATCTATGTATGAACCAGTACACGGGTCAGCTCCTGATATTGCAGGAAAAGGCCAAGCTAATCCAATTGCATCAATTTTAAGTTTTTCGATGGCATTAAGATATTCTTTAGATTTAGATAAAGAAGCAGATAATTTAGATAAGGCAGTCCAAAAAGTTCTTGATGATGGCTTAAGAACAAAAGACATTTTGTCCAAAGGTAAAAAAGAAGTATCCACATCGCAAATGGGGGATGCAATAATTTCAAAACTTAAATAGTATTAAGTTCAATGAATATAAAAAATGTTGTTGTCATTGGTTCTGGTACTATGGGAAGTGGTATCGCAGCACAATTATGTAATGCGAACATTCCAGTCACCCTACTAGATTTGAAGACAGAAATTTCAGAAAAAGCGAAAAAAAAAATTCTTGAATCAAGACCTCCTTTGCTAATCGATAAAAGCAAAATTGGCAATATAAAAGTAGGAAATATAGAAGGAGATTTTGATATTGTTAAAAAAGCTGATTGGGTAGTCGAAGCCGTAGTTGAGAGAATAGATATAAAACATAATCTTTATGAAAAAATATTAAAAACAAGAAAAAAAGATTCAATAATTTCATCCAACACATCCACTATCCCTTTAAAAGTTTTATCAGAAAAAATGTCCGATGAAGATAAAAAAGATTTTTGTATTACTCACTTTTTTAATCCAGTTAGGTATATGGGTTTATTAGAGATTGTTAGTGAGTCTATTAACGACACAAAGAAGATAAATTTTTTAAAAAATTTTTGTGAAGATAGTTTAGGAAAAGGAGTAATTATCTGTAAAGATACCCCAGGTTTTTTAGGTAACAGAGTCGGCGTTTATGCCATGCAAGTTGCTATGACGGAAGCCATCAAAATGAAATTAAGTATAGAGGAAGCCGATGCTATTTTTGGGAGACCTATGGGCATTCCTAAAACAGGAGTATTTGGTTTGTATGATTTGATCGGTATTGATTTAATGGCAGATGTTTTAAAAAGTTTTTTAAAAGAATTACCAAAATCTGATGTTTTTCATGAAGTAGCTCAAGAAATCCCATTGGTGAAAAATCTAATTGAAACTGGTTACACTGGAAGAAAAGGAAAAGGTGGATTTTATAGAATGAATAAACAAAACGGAAAGAAATTGCTAGAAGCAATTAATTTAACTACCAAAGATTATTCTCCATCTAAAAAAGTTGACCTTGGTATCGATGAAAAAGTTGATTTAAAAGAACTTGTTTCAAGAAATGATAAATATGGAGAATATGCTTGGTCAGTTATTTCAAAAATTATTCTGTATGCATCTTCTTTAGTACCTGGTGTATCAAAGGATTATAATAATATTGATGAGGCAATGAGACTTGGTTTTAATTGGACCAAGGGGCCATTCGAAATGCTCGAAGAGCTGGGTGTAATATTTTTTGTAGAAAAAGATAGTCAGTTAAAAATGAATAAATTTATAAAAGAACTTTACGACAAAAAAACTGAAACTTTTTACGGAAAAAGGCAGATTTATACAAATTTAGAAACTTTAGGAAAAGTAAAGCAATCAGCAAAAATTAATAAAGATAATAAGTCAGCTTTTACATACGAGCATAAAGATTATAAAATTATAGAATTTAATACTAAAGCCAACACTTTGGATTACGATTCAATGGATGCATTAAAAAAAGCATCTGATAAAAATATGATCATTATTAATGAGGGGATGCAATTTTCAGCAGGTGTTAATTTGAATTATGTTATGGATTTTGCAAAAGAAAAAAATTGGAAAGCTATAGAAAAGTTTATTCATCATTTTCAAATGACCTGTAAACAGTTAAAATATTCCAATAATGTGGTTGTTTCTGCACCTTCAGGCTTAGCTTTGGGTGGCGGTTTTGAAGTTTTAGTTCAAAGTGATTATGTAGTTGCGCATACTAATATAGTCACAGGATTAGTTGAAACACTAGTAGGTTTGATACCTGCTGGAGGAGGAACTACTAATATGCTGTGGAGATGGATGCAAGCTCAAGAAGCCAAAAAAGATCCTGATTTTGCTCCACAAAAAGTATTTGATATTATTGGTTACGGTAAGACGGCTACCTCACCAATAGAGGCAATGCCTCTTAAGTTTTTATTAGAGAAAGACAAAAGTATTATGAACAGAAATAAGTTACTTTCAGCTTCACAAGATTTAATAAATGAGAAAAAAGACGGATATAGACCTCCAAAACAGCCAACTTTTAAGTTATCAGGAAGCCAAGTTAGAGGTAAAATGTTCCAAACACTTGAAAAACTTTTTAAAGAAAAGAAAATTTTGGAACATGGTATGGAAGTCGGAAAAAAATTAGCTTTTGTATTAAGTGGTGGCAATACTACTGTTAATAAAGAATTATCAGAAGATGATATGTATGCTTTAGAGTTAGATGCGTTTGTTAGACTCATAGAAATGAAAAAAACTCAAGCTAGAATAAAACACACACTTGCAACAGGAAAACCTTTGGTGAATTAATGGCAACTTATAGAGCTCCAGTAGATGATATGATGTTTCTCTTTGAGAATTTAAGAGACAATTCTCATTACAATTCACTTGAAAAATATAAGGAGGTTAATCCTGATCTTGCAAAAGATATTTTGGAGCAAGCGGCAAAGCTAACTGAAAATCTTATATTACCCTTAGCTAAAGTCGGGGATGAAACACCTGCTAAATTAGAGAATGGCGTAGTAAGAACTCCCCCAGGATATAAAGAAGCTTACAAAAAATTTATTGATGATGGGTGGGTCTCTTTATCTTGCGCACCTGAGTATGGCGGACAAGGAATGCCAAAAACCATTAGTTCATTTTTTGATGAAATGTTATCTGCTGCTAGTCTTTCATTTAAACTTTATAGCGAACTAAGCATTGGAGCGTACAATTGTATACTTCATCATGGAAATGATTCAATAAAGAAAAAGTTTCTTCCTAATATGGTTAAGGGTACCTGGAGTGGAACAATGTGTTTAACAGAACCAGTTTGTGGAACAGATTTAGGACTCTTAAAAACAAAAGCAGTAAAACAATCAGATGACACTTATAAATTAACTGGTCAAAAAATATTTATAACTTCAGGGGATCAAGATCTTACTGAAAATATTATTCATTTGGTTCTTGCGAGAACTACCGATGCACCAGCTGGAACAAAAGGCATTAGTTTATTTTTGGTACCAAAAATCAAAGTTAAGGAAGACGGATCTTTAGGAAAAAGAAATGGAGTTTCAACCAATTCAATTGAAAGTAAAATGGGAATTAGGGGATCAGCTACCTGTGTTTTAAATTTTGACGATTCCACTGGATATATGATCGGGCCTAAAAACAAAGGATTAAGCTCTATGTTTACAATGATGAATTTAGAAAGAATTGTTGTGGGTCTTCAAGGATTGGGATTATCCGAAATTGCTTATCAAAATGCCCTAAACTATTCAAAAGAAAGAAAACAAGGAAAATCTCATAATAGCAAAACTAAAAATGGCGCAGACTTAATCATTGATCATGCAGATATAAGAAGATCATTATTAAATATGAAATCGATTATAGAGGGTGAAAGAGCTTTAAGTTTTTGGTTAGCTCAACAAACTGAAGTCAGTTTGCATCATAAAGACAATAAAGTTAAAGAAGAAGCTTTAGACTTTGTTTCTTTAATGACCCCAGTTGTTAAATCATTATTTAGTGATATGGGAATGGAAATTACTAGTGAAGCTATGCAAATTTTTGGTGGATATGGTTATACAAAAGATCAAGGAATAGAGCAGCTTTACAGGGATAATAGGATTACACCAATATATGAAGGCACAAACTCCGTTCAAGCAATTGATCTTGTTTTTAGAAAACTTATTAATAAAGATAAAGATATTATAGGTGGCTATTTTAAATTAATCGGGGAAGAAATAAAAAAAAATAAAAATCAAGCTAAAATAAAACCGCTAGCTGAAAAATTAGATGAATATTTAAAAATAACGATAAATTTTACAAATTGGATTAAAGATAAAATGAAAAATTCTAGGGACGATGTAAGTGCAGCTTGTAACGATTATTTAAAAGTATTAGGCTTTATTTCATTAGGGTATTCTTGGCTCAAAGTCTTAAACGTTAGTTATAAAGAGTTAAGTAAAAACAAAATTTTTTTTGAAGACAAAATTGAAACTGCTAATTTTTTCTTTAATAGAGTTTTACCTAGAATAGACTTTCATTATAAGTCTGCTATCTCAGGAAGTAAGTATATAATGAATTTTAAATTTAACTAAATTATCCCATTGTAAACGGATCTGACATAGGTTTGTCAGATGTATTAAACCACGTAGTTTTAATTCTTGTATAATCTTTTATTGACTCAATCCCAGCTTCCTTGCCATAACCACTATCTTTCATTCCACCAAAAGGTGCAGAAGGAGATATCAATCGATATGTATTTACAAATGTAATTCCCGCACGTATTGCTTTTGAAACTCTTAAACCCCTTCCTAAATCTTTAGTATAAACACCAGAAGACAATCCGTATTGATTATCATTCATTTTATTAATTACCTCTTCTTCTGTTTCAAATTTCATCACTGATAAAACTGGGCCAAATAATTCATTTTCAGCTGTTGGAAGACTATGATTTTCACATTCAATTATTGTAGCTGGAAAATAATAGCCTTTATTTGATAGGCTGTGTCTTTTACCTCCGCATTTAATTTTTCCACCTTGGTCTACAGTAAGCTTTATATTTTTTTCTATGATTTCCAATTGTTTTAAACTACTAAGAGGTCCCATTTGTGTATCAGTGGCCATCGGGTCACCTAATTTTATTTTTTTTGCACGATTAACTAATTTTTCTAAAAAATTGTTATAAATACTTTTTTGAAGATATAATCTTGATCCAGCTATACAGCTTTGGCCGCTTGCCCCAAAAATACCTGCGGTTATACCATTCAATGCATTTTCTTGATCAGCGTCTTCAAATACAGCAACAGGACTTTTTCCTCCTAATTCTAAACTAACTTGCGATAAGTTTTCAGCAGAATTTTTAATAATGTGTCTTGCTGTTTCTGGTCCCCCAGTAAAGGCAATTCTTTCAACATCTTTGTGAGTAGTTAAAGCTTTTCCACAAGGCTCACCAAATCCTGATACAACATTTACAACTCCTTTTGGTATTCCAGTTTTTTCTATTAATTTTGCAAACTCAAACATAGTTGCTGGTGCTAGCTCGGATGATTTAATTACAACTGTATTTCCCATCGCTAAAGCTGGTGCAAGTTTAACAGCGGTTAATAGCATTTGAGAATTCCAAGGAATAATTGCTGCGATAACTCCAATTGGTTCTCTTGTAGTAATTACCTGCATATTTGGTTTATCAATTGGCAAAACAGTTCCTTCAACTTTATCTGTTAATCCTGCAAAATAATCATAATATTCAGCAATATAATTAGCTTGAGTTTTAGTTTCTCTAAAAAGTTTTCCAGTATCAATTGTTTCAATTTTTCCTAACATTTCAGCATTTTCTCTTAATTGATTTGCGATAGCTTTTAAATAATTAGCTCTCTCTCTGGGCATTAATTTTGACCACTTTCCTTCAAAAGCTTTTTGAGCCGCTTCAATCGCTTTATTTACATCTTTTGCACTTGCTTCGGGAACTACTGCCCAAGGTTCGTTATTTTCTGGATTTAAACTTTTAAAAGTTTTTTTATTTTCAGCATCAACCCATGTTCCGTTGATATACATTTTATATTCTTTAAGTTTAGCCATTATTTTGATCTATAAATTCTTTAAATGTTATATTAACATCATCTGCACATTCTATACTACAGAGATGTTTTCCTTTCTTTATTTCAATAAACTTACTCTTCTGAATTACTTTACTCAAATTTCTAGACATTGTAGGGGTAGACCCCACATCATTTTCCCCTGTAGTTATAAGAGTATTAACATTAATTTTTTTTAGCATATTATCATCGTCAATATACTTAACAAAAATTGCATAGCTTTTTAAAAAATTTGTACGATCGTTTTTATCTAAAATTGAGTATATTTTTTTGTAGATATTAGGGTTTTTTTTAGAAAAATTTTCAGAAAGCCATCTTCTTAAAGCGTCTTTCTTTGAAGCTGGCTTGTTCATTTTTGCTACTTCAAGTCTATTTTCAATAATTCTTTTTTGCTCTTCGCTTCTTTTGTATATTGAACCAAGTAATATTAAAGAATTTAATTTATCATTATATTCCGAAGCAAAATGCCTAGCTATTAAAGCGCCTAAAGAAAAACCTATCAAATTAATCTTACTAAGTTTTAATTCATTAATTAATCTTAACAGCTGCCTAGTAAAGTTTTTCATATTAATCGTAGATTTTTTTAAAGGTGTTTTTCCGTGGCCCAACAAATCATATGTAAGTGTATTATAATCTTTAAAAAAATTAATTTGAGGATCCCAAATTTCTTTGCTTAAACCAACTCCATGAATGAAAACTATTGTATTCTTTTCATTAACTTTGTTGAAGGAATAAGATGTACCAAATGCATCTATTTTGTTTGACATTAAATTTATTTAGAATTTTTAATTCCCATTTCTTTCATGTCTTGGTATCGATCTCCAGTCCTAGCATGTGCCCGTCCTCCTGGTGATCCTCCAATGGCAATTATAATTTCATTATCACAAGGCGCATCATGGATATTAAACTCATGGGTTAAATAGTAAGGTCTCAAGCCACTGTCAGTTTTATGCATCATTGGTATAGAAATTTTACATCCAGCAGGGCCTCTTGTATTTGTGAAACTCAAATAGGAAGTGCCACCTACAGCATCTCTGAATTTGTTTCCAAATCTTAAAGTATGTATAAAGGCCGAAGCATGTTCGATTTCTCCCTTTAAACCTACCACTCCTGCTTTACCATAAGCTAAAATTTTTTCTCCCGAACCTATTTCTTTAATCAATTCTGGAACCAAAATCTCTCCGAGTGCAGGTGCTAAAGCAAGTATTTCTGGTTTTAGATCTTCAACAAAACCCCTATCAATCCAAGGATTTTTTATCACAGCAGCTACA